>SMWN01000131.1 GCA_004356415.1 Gammaproteobacteria bacterium | reverse complement strand
TTCCCCCAGAATAATGACATTTTGGGGGGGTGAAATATGTTCCTCCAGGGCATGGAGCAGGGCGTTATGCGCGGACGGATATCGCTCAATCGAGGACCAGGCAGCCCGTAGTGTCAATTCCGAGGCCTGTACATAGCGGGGATCACCCAATAAATGCCCCAGTTTGCCAAGCACAGAGGCTGCCACACCATTTCCAGAGGGCAATGCATCGTCCATAAAAGATTTACTGCGCTGGATCAGTTTTTCATGATCATGGGAGGTGAAAAAATATCCACCATGTTCTTTATCCTCAAATGAATCCAGTAATTGATCCGCCAGTTGAATCGCCATGTCCAGCCACTTTGGATCCCAGCGACATTGTAAAAAAGCAAGGATAGCGTCGATCAGAAAGGCATAGTCATCCAGATAGGCGTTTAGATGTGCTTTACCCTCTCTGTAAGTGGCGAGTAATTTTCCGTCAACGTACATATTTTGGTGTATAAACTTCAGGGCATTTTCTGCAGATTCCAGATAACGATCATTGTTAAAGGTAAAGGCTGTGGTTGCCATACCCTTGATCATCAGTGCATTCCATGAGGTCAGGATCTTGTCATCACAACCTGGTCGAATACGTGTTGACCGTTGTTGCATCAGTTTTACTCTGCCTTGCTTAAGTAATTCTAGTGTTTCCGTATCAGTTGTTTCATGCGTGACTCGCAGGTGCCATTTGCCTTCAAAGTTAGGCCCCTGATCCAGACCATAGTGTTTTGCGAAGGCAATATATTCCTGTTCGCTTAACAGGACGCTAATTTCATCCTTAGTCCAGGCATAGAATTTCCCTTCTTCACCTTCTGAGTCGGCATCCAGACTGGAGTAGTAGCCGCCTTCAGGGCTTTGCATTTCGTTAATGACCCAGTCTGCAGTGCCAGTGGCCACTTGTTGATAGAGGGAGTCCTTGGTGATTTGCCAGGCCTGACTATAGAGTGTCAGTAATAATCCATTGTCATAAAGCATTTTCTCAAAATGCGGGATCATCCATTCCCTATCCACAGAATAGCGATAAAAACCACCACCGAGTTGGTCATAAAGACCGCCAAGGGCCATTTTATTTAGCGTGAGATTAACCATGTTGATAGCCTGATGTTGAATGCTATTAGTTTTCAGATGTTGGCTAAGTACATGTTGTCTAAGTAGGTGCTCAAGATTGGAGGGATGAGGAAATTTGGGTGCACCGCCAAAACCACCGAATTGCGAATCAAAACTTTGCTGTAATTGTTGTGTCGCTGTTTCCAGGGGCTCGGGATTTAAATCTACTGCTTCGTCAGAAGCTAGCTGCTCGTTCATTGTTTGCAGGCTCATCAGAAAAGAATCGTTTTGTTTGGCGATAGATCCTTTTTCTTGATGATAGAAATCAGAGATTCTTTCCAGGAGTCCCTTGAAGCCGGGCAGGCCATGCTTTGATTCAACAGGGAAATATGTCCCGCCAAAAAAGGGAATATGATCTTTCGGTGTCAGGAACATGGTTAAAGGCCAGCCACCTGTTCTTTGTGTCAACATTTGTTGCGCAGTCTGGTATATCTTGTCGATATCCGGTCTTTCTTCTCTATCAACTTTAATATTGATGAAATGTGTATTCATGATGTCTGCGGTTTCAGCATCTTCAAATGACTCGTGTGCCATGACGTGGCACCAGTGGCAGGCAGAATAACCAATGGACAGCAGGATGGGCTTGTCTTCTTTGACTGCCTTGTTCAAGGCTTCTTCATTCCATGCATACCAGTCGACTGGATTATCAGCATGTTGAAGTAAATAAGGGCTGGTCTCATCGGCCAGTCTATTTTTGGTATTTTCAGGCATGTTGAGAGAATAGCAGTTGCTTCTGACAAACTATAATTTTTCAGTCTGAAATATTCTGGCTTAATTATTATGGCTTAATGATAAACTTCTGATTCTATGTTGAGCTATCCAGATATTGATCCCGTTGCCCTCGCCCTCGGTCCAATCAAGATTCACTGGTATGGGATCACCTATGTTGTCGGGATAGTCACCGCGTGGTTATTGTTACGTTGGCGGGCAAAAAAGAATCCACTGATAGGATGGAAACAGGAACATATTGATGACATGGTATTTTTTGCCACGCTTGGCATAATCGTTGGTGGGCGTCTGGGATCCGTGTTGTTTTATAACCTGCCATATTATCTTGACCATCCCATTGATATTCTCAAGATCAATCAGGGTGGTATGTCTTTTCATGGTGGATTAATCGGTGCATTGCTTGCCATGCTCTGGTTTGCGCGTAAGACAAATTCCGGGTTTTTTAATGTGATAGATTTCATCGCACCTGTCGTACCCATTGGTCTGGGTTGCGGCAGGATAGGTAATTTTATTAATGGTGAATTGTGGGGCACGCCATCGGCCTTACCATGGGCGATGATTTTCCCGGATCCACGTGCAGGCGGTATCGCCAGACATCCTTCCCAATTATATGAAGCATTATTGGAAGGTTTATTACTGTTTGTCATTCTATGGTTATATTCCTCTAAACCACGTCCGATGATGGCAGTATCTGGATTGTTTCTACTGGGTTACGGTGTTTTCCGTTTTGGCGTGGAGTTTGTACGCGTGCCAGATGCACACATTGGTAATCTAGCTTTCGGGTGGGTAACAATGGGACAGGTACTTTCATTTCCTATGATCATTCTTGGCATCGTATCTATGGTTTGGGCCTACAAAAATAGGGCAGTTTAATATTTATCATTAGTTTAATTATTGGGAATTGAAATGCAGCAATATCTGGATTTAATGAAACACGTCAAAGAACATGGCGTCAAAAAAGAAGACAGGACGGGGACAGGCACAATCAGCGTATTTGGTTACCAGATGCGGTTTGATATCAGTGAAACTTTTCCGCTGTTGACCACCAAAAAATTGCACTTGAGATCCATTGTTCACGAATTACTCTGGTTCCTCAAGGGAGAAACCAATATTGAATACCTGAAAGAGCAGGGTGTCAGCATCTGGGACGAATGGGCAGATGAAAATGGCGATCTGGGTCCTGTCTATGGCGCACAATGGCGTTCCTGGTTGGCCGCCAATGGTAAAACCATTGATCAAATCACCAGGGTGATTGATCAAATTAAAAACAATCCAGATTCCAGACGTTTAATTGTCAGTGCATGGAACGTTGGTGAACTGGATCAAATGGCCTTGATGCCATGTCACGCTTTTTTTCAGTTTTACGTCGCGGATGGAAAGTTATCCTGTCAGTTATATCAGCGTAGTGCAGATATTTTTCTTGGCGTGCCATTTAATATTGCGTCATATGCCTTATTGACCATGATGGTTGCGCAGGTCTGTGAACTCAGGCCGGGTGAGTTTGTACATACTCTAGGTGATGCACATTTATATCTCAATCATATGCAACAGGTTAATGAACAACTGTCACGCGAACCACTTGCGTCGCCAGTGATGAAAATAAATCCGCAGGTCGATTCAATTTTTGATTTTAAATATGAAGACTTTAAATTATTGAACTACGTGTCTCATCCTTTTATTTCTGCACCCATCGCCGTTTGAAGAATGTTATGGTGATCTCAATCATTGTTGCTATGGATAAAAAAGGCATCATCGGTTTTGAGGGGGATCTCCCCTGGCACTTGTCCGCAGATCTAAACCATTTCAAAGCCATCACCATGAGTAAACCTTTAATCATGGGTCGCAGAACACACGAGTCTATCGGTCGTTCCCTGCCCGGCAGGCAAAATATTGTAATAACGCGTGCAAAAGCTTTTAAAGCAGATGGCTGCACAGTCGTTCATTCACTGGAAGATGCTTTACATGCTGCTGGAGATGTTGATGAAGTGATGATCATGGGTGGTTCTGGTATTTACGATCAGTCTCTGGAGCGTGCGGACCGACTTTATCTAACGGAAGTACATGCGGATGTTAAAGGGGATGTTTATTTTCCGGAGTTTGATAAGGGTGAATGGCTTGAGATAGATCGGGAGGATCATTCTGCAGATGAAACGAATGATTTTGATTATAGTTTTGTTGTGCTGGAGAGGAAGTAACAGGCCCCCGCGCCTGCTGACGTCCGAGTTGGTTTGGGTCATAACATGTCGCTTTTCACTTCAGTCGGCGTATTAATCGTGAATGATTTGAACGGCATTCAGAGTGAGCTTGATTATCAGATTATCGGCGGGACGAGTATTACGTATTAATTATGTCCAGATAATAACCAGAATCTTTTTCTGAAAAACAACAAAATGTGATCTCAAGAGAGTTGGAAAATCTTGTACAAATATTAACTGCGATATTTGCCGCTCTCTTAAAGGGGAACCGGTAGACCCCCGTACTAATGCAAGGGAAAGCAATACTCGAGATGTTTTGATGCTCAGCAGCAATTTCACAACAACGTTGATAGCAGGAAGCAAGTAATGCCTCTTCATCTGAATGACCGCCATGCCAGACTGGCCCTACTGTGTGGATAATATAATTAACAGCTAATAAATACCCCCTGGTAATTTTGGCATCACCAGTATCACAACCACCGAGGGTTCTACATTCAATTAATAACTCAGGACCTGCAGCAAGATGTATGGCCCCATCAACACCCCCACCACCGAGCAAACTGGAATCTGCTGCATTGACGATAGCATCTACGGTAAGGGTGGTAATATCAGTGCAGATAGTTTTCATGATAAGTAAGATAGCTTTTACAGTTACTTTTACTATTTACTACTGAAAAAACTATCCATTAAATTAATCCTGCAACGACGTCACACTAAACAACTTTCCATCTTCTAATCTCATCGCTGTTAAATCCCCATCCCAAAAACAACCTGTATCAATGGGGTATACATTGTAAGGCGTAAAGTCACGAATGTTTCCCAGATGTAAAGTAGCCCAATGGCCGAATATGATCTTTTTATTTTTGCTTTTTCTGTCATCAATCGTAAACCATGGGAACAGGTGATCATCACCCGATCCGGGTGCACCCTTCTCGGAGAAATTTAATTCGTGTTTATCATTAAGATAACGTATGCGAGTAAAGCAATTCACAATAAATCGTAGACGATCATTGCCTGTCAGGTTTTCATCCCATAAAGCAGGTGTATTCCCATACATGACCTTTATAAAGGAAAGATAATCATCACTGTTTAAAAACTGAGTAACTTCCGAAGCCAATTCCAATGCTTGAAGAATTTCCCACTGCGGAGGTAATCCTGCATGGACCATACAGAAGTTTAAATCTTTATCATGATGCATGAGTGGTTGTTGGCGAAACCAAGCAATTAATTTCTGTTTATCTGGCGACCTAAGAATAGGTGTCACAGTATCGGTTTTTTTTGGCAACATTATTCCCTCAGCAAGAGCCACCAGATGAAGGTCATGATTACCAAGAACGGTGATAACGGACTCACCCAGATTCATAATAAAACTTACTACTTTCAGGGAATCAGGCCCCCGATTGACCAGATCCCCCACAAACCACAAACGATCATTTGTTTCATCAAAGTTAATTTTGTCGAGTAATAAAATGAGCTCTTTAAAACAGCCTTGAACGTCGCCAATTGCGTAAGTTGACATTATTAGTGCAAGGTGTGAGGTACGGAAAGCCTAAAAACAGGAATTTCTGTATCAAACTCAATGCCATCATCTGCAATTAAATAATAACTTCCCTGCATATACCCAAAAGGTGTTTCAATCACTGCGGCACTGGTGTAACAAAATGTATCACCCGGTTCCAGACGTGGCTGTTTCCCTACGACACCATCACCGCGGACTTCCTGAACCTTGCCGTTGGCGTCCGTAATCAGCCAACGGCGTCTAAGTAATTTGGCGGGGACGGATCCACTATTTGTGATGGTGATGGTATAGGCGAACACATAACGCGCATTGTCTGGATCGGACTGATCTCTGACGTAACCTGTTTTTACTGATACATTTATTTTGTGAGGATCTTGCATGATATTTATTTGACCCTATTTGAAATATGCATGCAAGCATTTCAAATGCGCGCCCTATCCAGGCGTCTGTAGCTGATGGCTTCGCTCAAGTGTGATGAATCTATTGATTCCACAATTGCCAAATCTGCAATGGTTCTGGCGACCTTTAAAATACGATGTATGGCCCGCGCAGATAGACCCAGACGATTGATTGCAGTATCAAGAAGTTTTGAACTGGCATCATCAATTTTGCAGAATTTGTTGACTTCCTTGTTTGTAAGTTTGTGGTTCGCTTTCCCCGATCGATTTAATTGTAATTCGTAAGCTCTGGCCACGCGTTGTTG
>SMWN01000130.1 GCA_004356415.1 Gammaproteobacteria bacterium | reverse complement strand
TCGTTCTAAAACCTTTGAATTAGACAGAAAATTGCTCCTCGGCAATTGCTCCTGCATTGCTCCACTAAGTTACATCCCTGTAACGATGCATTTTCTGAATACGATCCATACCATGGATATAAATGACTAGTTCTTCGGCTTCATGCCTTGAATATGGCTAATTCTCATCTTGCTGAAGCCCGCATTTCCAGATAGTTTGGGTATGAGCTAAAATACGCATCCAAAAATAATTGACAGCAGAAACTTATGCGAATTTCTCAATACTTGATTGCCACGCTAAGAGAGGCTCCTGCCGAAGCCGAAATTATCAGTCACCAGCTGATGTTGAGGGCAGGCATGATCCGCAAGATTGCCTCCGGCATATACACATGGCTACCACTGGGCTTACGTGTACTCCGAAAGGTAGAGGCCATCATCCGCGAAGAAATGGATCGTGCTGGTGCCCAGGAACTATTGATGTCAAGCGTACAACCTGCAGAACTTTGGCAGGAATCAGGGCGTTGGGAACAATATGGGCCTGAGTTATTACGACTCAGGGATAGACACGAACGAGACTTTTGCCTAGGGCCCACGCATGAAGAAATCATCACCGATCTGATCCGGAAAGAAATAAGAAGCTATAAGCAGTTACCCGTCAATTTTTACCAGATACAAACCAAGTTTCGTGATGAAGTGAGGCCGCGTTTTGGCATCATGCGCGCACGTGAATTCATCATGAAAGATGCCTACTCCTTTCATCTGACAGACGAATCTTTACAGGAAACTTATGAACAAATGTTCGCCACCTATACCCGGATATTTGAACGTCTGGGCCTGAAGTTCCGTGTAGTACAGGCCGATAGTGGCAATATCGGTGGTAATGCATCTCATGAATTTCACGTCCTAGCAGACTCCGGGGAAGACCAAATCGTCTTTACCGAAGAGGGAAAATATGCCGCGAACATTGACCTCGCCGAATCACCCATGCCTGAAGGTACACGTGATGCTCCAAAAGAGACACTAAGCATTGTTGACACACCTGAACAACATAGCATTGAAGACGTCAGTCAATTTCTAAAGATCACGGCCGAGCAATGCATTAAGACATTGGTGGTAAAGGGTCGGCCAAATCAGGGCCAGAATGAACAGCTTGTTGCATTGGTGCTCAGGGGAGATCACGAACTCAATAAGTTTAAGGCAGAAAAAATACCTGAGGTTGCAACACCGCTTGAGTTTGCCAGTACCGAACAAATTAAAAAATTACTGCACTGTGCCCCAGGTTCTATCGGTCCGATCAATATTAATATTCCAGTCATTGTTGATCACAGTGCGCTGCACGTTGCTGATTTCGTCTGCGGCGCTAATGAAGATGGAAAACATCTCACCGGCGTAAACTGGGGACGTGACTTAGCTGAACCACTGGGAGTGGACATTCGTAATGTTGTTAAAGGTGAACCTGCACCTGATGGTTCGGGTGAACTTGATATTGCCCGTGGCATAGAAGTCGGACATATCTTTCAGTTAGGCAAAAAATATAGCACGACAATGAAAGCCACCTGTCTGGATGAAAATGGCGATGCCCAGACATTAACCATGGGCTGTTACGGCATGGGTGTTTCAAGAATATTGGCCGCCGCCATAGAACAGAATCATGACGATAACGGCATTATCTGGCCCGATGCGATTGCACCATTCCAGGTTTCATTGGTTCCGATTAACATGCACAAATCACAACGCTTGCGTGATGCTGTCATGGGCCTCTACAATGAATTACAGGATGCCGGAATTGAAGTGCTTCTCGATGACCGTAAAGAACGTCCTGGTGTAATGTTCTCCGATGCCGAGTTAATCGGTATCCCCCATCGCCTCACGTTTGGGGAACGCGGACTCGATGCTGGCACTATCGAATACAGGTCACGAACTGGCAGTGAAAATTCTGAACTCTCGTTAGCAGATGTCGTTGGCTTTATAAAAGAACAAATGGCAAATAACCAGGTTGATTTGTCCACTTGATTGACCTGGAAATTAAAGATACATAATTTACTAGCGGATACCAAATCCTTCAAATTTCCGAAACGCAACAGTTTCGCTCACAACATCAACAACTTGAGCCATGGCTGGTCCGGATTTCAACCATTGTTTAAGGTTGTCCAGTTGTTGCTCATCGCCGAAGGCCATCACCTCAACCCGACCATCCTGCAGATTTCTTACCCAGCCTGTTAATCCGTATAAATCAGCCTGCTCCCGTGTCGAAAGTCGAAAACAGACGGCCTGCACACGGCCTGTCACAAAACAATGAATACCTTTATCCATACAAATTTTTACGCTTTACAGAAAATTCTCGTCTTAATTTAACAAAATAACCTGCCCATGTGTAAGAGATGGCAGCAATTTACACAGGCTTAAGATACGAAATCATTTAGCGTCAGAAAAGTTTAATCCGGTTTTTTCATCCGGCATATTTCAATGCTTTGTTCACCGGTATTGCCAAAGCTACGGCCAGACTTGCATCACTATCGGCGAGCACACCTTTTAAAGACTTCTGCCATTTATTGGCAGGCCTGTCCATATTATTTGGCAACTTGCACGGCAGTATTTTATATAAATCCAGGAGTGTTAATTCTCCAAGGTCCCTTATCAGATAATACTGTCCGATTGTGTTTCTATTGATCCAATTTGCCTTGATGAGTAAGTCAAAAATCTCGTTCATGGATGTGTGGGCAATTCGAACACCTGACTTTTTCAGCTGCATCACTGACCTTCCAGTTCCCTGTTTTTGTGCCAACCATAGCTCTCCAATGATCTGGTAAGCATCCAGAAAACCCCAACGAGTTTCAGAATGATGCTTGCCTATATCTTCCATTCGAAATACCGAGAGGCTGTAACTGATCTGTGCACCGAGCAAAACGATTACCCATGAAACATATATCCAGATCAAAAACATGGGTATGACTGCCATAGCACCATAGATCACCTGATAAGTAGGGACTGCCTTGACATACAAACCAAATGTATATTTAGCTAGCTCAAATAAAATGGCTGCAGTGACGCCACCTGCAATTGCATGTCTGGTGTTCACGTTGGTATTTGGCACCAGGATATACAATAAAGTAAACGCAATACTTGTAGTGAAAAATGGCATTAATGCCAATAATCTGGATTTGATCATTACCGCACTATCAACACTCTCGATGAGTGGAAGTGCAAGCAAATAAGATGTTGAATAAAAACCGACACCAATCAGGACTGGGCCGAGTGTTAGGATTGCCCAATACACCAGAAATCTGCCAATCAAACTACGCCGTTTGGTAATATACCATATATTGTCCAGCGCGCTGTTGATTGTGGACATCAGCATCAAGGCGATTACTACAAGCAGGATGATGCCCGTTGTAGTGAGTTGCGATGCCTTAATCGAAAAATTGATCAGGTAATCCCGAATCGTTTGACCGAAACTCGGAACGAAATTACTGAAAACAAACTCCTGAATGATCTCACTTAAATCCTTGAATACAGGCAAATTACTAAAAAAGCTGAACATCACAGCTATCAAGGGCACCAATGACAAAAGTGTCGTGTAGGCCAGAGAGGATGCTGATTGCATCGTCCGACGTGCAAAAAACTGCTGAAAGATATAAGGAACGAAACAAAATAGCCAGATTGCGCCAGATTTGACGATTGAAAATAAATGACTGATTGGTTTATTCTTTAATGACATCGCCTGAATCTTTACCTATGCTTCACCCATTCAAAAAAATGCATTGAGGAATCTCTATGAGCGTCACCATATATCATAATCCCCGTTGTTCAAAATCCAGACAAACACTGGAGATCCTGAACCAACAAAATGTAGACCTGGAAATCATTGAATATCTGAAAACATCCCCGGACGCCGAGACTTTAAAACAAATATTGTCTTATCTGGATATCCCGGCGCGCGAACTCCTACGCAAAGGCGAAAGTGCTTATAAAGATGCCGGCCTTGACGATACAAGCTTGTCTGAAGATGATCTGATTACAGCGATGGTTGAACACCCGATATTGATCGAACGACCGATTGTCGTATGCAACGGCAAGGCAGCCATTGGCAGACCCCCGGAAAGTGTACTTGATATTCTCTAGGAATCTGTCTGACTATGGAATTCGTAGCGAGGCGAATGAAAAAAATTCTTACTTTTTCGATATTTTGAGGCGAATAGTGAGTCTATTTAACGACAAATCGGCAGGATTGCCGATTTGCACGGACAAAGTCCGCCCCGAAGGGGTGTGGCACAAGGAAGTGCCACATATAAAAAAGCGGGAAAGTGGGGATTTTTTCACCGCCGCAGTAGAATCATCCATAGTCCGAGAGACTCCTAAACCATGACAGAGATACTTGTTCTTTATTACAGTCGCAGCGGTAACGTGGCCAGGATGGCGCAACAAATCAGCCGAGGTATTGAATCCGTCAAGGGCATTAAGGCAAGAATTCGTACCGTGCCGCCGGTCTCTACGACTTGTGAAGCCAGCGAAGATAGTATTCCGGAAAGTGGCCCACCTTTTGTGCAGCATGAAGATTTGGCGCAATGCGCAGGGCTTGCCCTGGGTAGTCCGACCCGGTTCGGTAATATGGCCGCGCCGCTAAAATATTTTCTGGATGGCACCAGTGATGCCTGGTTTTCAGGAACGTTGATTGGGAAACCTGCCGTGGTCTTCACTTCTACAGCGAGTCTACATGGTGGCCAGGAGAGTACATTGCTCTCCATGATGTTGCCATTATTACACCATGGCATGATGATTCTGGGGATACCCTATAGCCAACCGGAACTGCTCACAACTACCAGCGGTGGCACACCTTACGGCGCAAGTCATACGGCAGGGCCAGATGATGCGTTTGAGTTAAGTGAAGACGAAAAGAAACTCTGTTTTGCCTTGGGCAAGCGCCTTGCTGAAGTAACTAATACACTCGTCCCATAAACGATTAGTTTATATTGTTTATCACAGGATTTGATACATACTAATACCTTTGCACGATGTGAATTTTTCATCAGAACAAGGCAAAAATAGTCGACCAATTTGTCGGGAACAAATTGGAACAGCTCTGCTGGCCCGAAGGGTGGAGGGCAGGATGCCCGTAATAAAAAGCGCAGTTTACACAGGGTAAATGAGCATTTTGAGACTCTTTGTTAACGCAGCTATGGTGGAAAAGTTGCTTCGTGCAAAGGTATAAGGCTATATGTCCTGTATCAGTGACTTCACAAACGGGATAGTCAGTTTTCTTTTTTCAGCAAGTGTTGCCTGATCGAATTTATCCAGCAATTCTAACAATGACGGTAGATCACGTTTTACATTCTTGACCAGATACGCCGCGACCTCTGCAGAGATTTCAAACGAACGCGCATCTGCTCTTTTTTGTAACAGATTGATCTTGTCCTTATCACTCAATGGTTGCAGGTGGTAGGTCAAATCCCAAATGATCCTGGATTTTAAATCCTCTAATTGAAATGCCAGATCCCTGGGTCCTTTTGCGCCTGTCATGAGTAAAGGTCTCTGTTGATCCCTTAATCGATTGTACAAATGGAACAAGGCTTGTTCCCACTCGGGCTGTCCTACGATGTAATCAATATCATCAACACAAACCATATGTAAATGATGCAACCCTTCCAGCATTTCCGGACTGAGTTCTGCATACTGGCTTAGCGGAATATAAGCGACATTCAGATCAGCCTGACTGGCGAGATTACATACCGCCTGAAGTAAATGAGACTTGCCGATAGCGGCCTGTCCCCAGATATAAACACTTTGAAATGTTTCACCAAGGGCAATTGATCGGCTGAGTTTACAGACTTCGGCGTTCGGTCCTTCGATGAAATGTCCGAAGTCTGCAGTTTCACGAAAGCCAAATTCAAGCGGGATTTGTACCCCCGAAAGTGGTTGATTCATAACGTACTGTTCACGTTGTGTAGAGATTACTTTCCAGATAACGTTCGTGGACATGCCTAAGCAATACCACTATCACGGCCGCCACTGGTAATGCGACCAACACACCGAC
>SMWN01000129.1 GCA_004356415.1 Gammaproteobacteria bacterium | reverse complement strand
GCTGGATCCCAAGCCAATGATTTCAATATCATCTTCACTGGATATTTCACCCACAATCGCAACCACTTTGGATGTCCCAATATCCAGACCAACGATAAGATTTTTATCCATCTTTTTTGTCATTATTAATTAACTCCACTCTCAATATTTTCAATCGCACGTTGCTTCCAACGAACTGCAAACCCATTGGTATAACGCATATCAATTTCCTTGGCCTGGGATAATTTTTCACCCATATTTTTGATAACCATGTGCATAAATCGATCAATGCGGCTCTCAAAATATTTTCTGCCCAGCACCACTCTCAGTCCACTATCTAGTTCAAACTGCCAGGCACGCCGTTCATTCAAACGCAAATGCACGACAGACAGGCCGTAGAGTTGTTTTAATAAGTTGAATCTTTCCAATAATAATTTCTGGGAATCATCAGGCCCTTCAAGCATAGGAAGACCGTCAGGAAACGAATCTTTCTCTGGTGCGAAATAATGACCTTGATCATTTAACAATCCGGTTTCATTCCATCTGACGACTGCCGTTTGTTCATTGACAACAACCCTCAGACCATCCGGCCAGATCCGATGAACCGAAACTTCCTTTACCCAGGGCAATGCCATCAGTGTGTTACGTATTGCTGTGACATTAATGTTAAAAAAGCCACCCCTGACCTTGTCACTTACCAATTCCTGCATACGATTTGTATCGAGCCGCAGAAACTCACCCTCAATATGAACCTGCTTAATGGGCAGTGTGGCCGGTTTCATCATCCATAATGATCCCGCGATAATGACTGTTGTAACCAATACAGCCATCAACCCACCAAGCAAACTGTTGGCGTGTGCAGAATGGTCATGTTTATCAAGACCGTTGCCTGTATTTCCATCCATTGTTAGTATCGCTTGCATAATAAAATTCTCATCATTCGCACAAACTGGTCGCCAATATCTTTAGAGTTAGTTCATCAAAATTTATGCCCGCCTTCTTTGCAGACATAGGCACCAAACTATGACTGGTCAGCCCCGGGATCGTATTTACTTCTATCAACCAGGGTTTACCATTGGCATCTATCATCAGATCCACACGCCCCCAACCACTGGCATCCAGTGCCTGAAAAGCATCAACTGCCAATTCGCTGATTTCATCTTCAATCTCAAGGTCCAGACCACTTGGACAATGGTACTGGGTTGTCTCGGCAATATATTTTGCTTCGTAGTCATAAAATTCTCGCGGCGTTTCCAGTCTAATCATGGGCAATCTTTCATCAGCTAAAATAGAAACGGTGTATTCGCCACCCTCAACCCATGACTCAGCCATCACCCTTTCATCATATTTACACGCCTGTAACCATGCGTTCTCCAGCTCGCCCGCTTCCTTCACCTTGCTGGCACCATAACTGGAACCTTCTCTGACAGGTTTAACAAATAAGGGCAGTCCTAAATATTTGACAACATCAATCCAATCAGAATGCTCATTCAGTTCGACGAAGGGTGGCGTAGGAATTTCATAACTTTGCCAAATCTGTTTACTTCGACACTTATCCATCGCCAGAGAAGAGCCAAGAACACCACTCCCCGTGTAAGGTAATCCCAACGTTTCTAACATGCCTTGCATTAAGCCATCTTCTCCGCCCCGCCCATGTAGCGCGATGAATACACGATCATATTTCCCCTTTTCCAGTTGCGTCATTACATTTTTCTGAGGATCGACAATGTGCGCATCGATTCTCTGCCTTTGCAATGCATCAAGGACTGCTTGCCCACTCTGCAGAGAAATTACCCGTTCAGCTGACGAGCCCCCCATCATTACTGCAACCTTTCCGAAGTTCATTGTTTTATCAGAAGCCGTTATGACATGTTTGCTCACCAACGATTCTGACTTCAGGAACAAGCTCAACACCATGATCAAGCTTTACCTTTTCCTGAATGAACAGAATTAATGATTCAATATCTGCAGCACTTGCACTTCCTGAATTGATAATAAAATTCGCATGCTGTTCCGAGACACAAGCGTTGCCCACAGACTTGCCTTTAAGTCCGCTAGCTTCAATTAATCTGGCTGCATAATCATTGTCAGGATTACGGAATACAGAGCCACAACTGGCTTTTCCTGTTGGTTGGCTTTCAGCTCGCTGACTTAAAAATGCCTGTATTCGTTCGACACCCTTTCCATCTTCATCAGTTTTAAGTAATAACTCTGCAGAAATAAACCATTCATCTTCAGGTAAATCTACAGAGCGGTATCCTGTCTCAAAATCCGTTGCCGTTCTTTTATTTCTTTGACCTCGTCGATTGACTGTTTCAACACTGTGAACTATGTTCCAGGTTTCTCCACCAAAGGCCCCTGCGTTCATTGCCAGGGCGCCCCCCATCGTCCCCGGGATACCTGCCAGAAATTCTCCCCCCGTTAATCCTGATTTCACGCTCATTCGTGCGGCCTTCGCGCAAGCGACCCCGGCACCCACATGCATGTTTACACCATCGTAAACACGCAATTCATTCAATGCGCCAGAGAGAGCAATCACTGTTCCTTTCAGTCCTCCATCGCGCACCAGAAGATTACTTCCCAGGCCGAGCCATAAAAGAGGTTCATCCTCAGCCAATTGCCCAAGGAAACAGCAAAGATCATCAATATCGGCCGGTTTAAAATAACGTTCTGCGTATCCCCCTGTCCTCCATGAGGTATGTTTCATCATTGGCTCATTCAATTTCATGGCGCCGCGAATCTCAATTACCTGTTGCTCACTTTTTTTCATATGATACGTAGGTTCAAACACCAATATTCCAGACTGATTTGATTGTTCATAAAATTCATTTATTTCGTTTAACACCTTTATTTCTCAATGCCCCTTTTACCCGTACTGCTGTAACAAACCCGCAGATACCAAACCGACATCTCCTGCACCCAATACCAATAGCAGATCATTTTCTTCGACAAAGTTTTCCAGTAACTGAGGTATCTCTTCTCGTTTCTCAACAAAAATGGGATCAACCTGCCCTCTCTGGCGAATTGCCCGACACAATGATCGACTATCAGCACCAGCGACGGGTTTTTCACCGGCACTGTATATTTCCATTAATAACAATCTGTCGGTCTCGGAAAGCACCTGACAAAAATCCTCGAAGAGATCCCTGGTTCTCGTATAACGATGTGGTTGAAAAATTACCACAACACGTTTATCTGACCATCCCTGTCGAACAGCTTGTAATGTTGCATTTATTTCACGTGGGTGATGTGCATAGTCATCAATAATCAGAATCTTCTTGCCTTGAATTGTTAAATCACCCAATACCTGACAGCGTCGGGCAATTCCCTGAAATCCAGCAAGTGCACTGATGATGAATTCATCGGCAACACCCACTTCATGCGCAACGGCGATTGCAGCCAATGCATTTAAAACATTGTGTTTACCGGGCAGGTTTAATTTCACCTGCAACCATTCCTTACAATCTACTCGGGAAACCTGAAACCAGCTTTGCTGTCCTTCATGATGTACATCATGTGCGAAATAATCCGCTTCCGGATCAAAACCATACGTTTTGAAAGGTTTCAAAATACTTCCCATGATTTTTCTGACACCTTCATCATCCAGACAGATAATGGCCAGACCATGAAACGGCAGATGATGAAGGAATTCGATAAAGTTATCTTGCAGGCAATCTATATCACCGCCATAGGTTTCGAGATGATCAGCATCAACATTGGTAAGAATTGCAATTGTTGGTTGAAGATGTAGGAATGAAGCATCACTTTCATCTGCTTCAGCAACCAAATATTTTCCTGTGCCAAGGCGTGCGTGTGTGCCAGAACTGTTGAGTAATCCGCCAATCACATAAGTCGGATCAAACCCGCCTTCGGCTAGGACGCTGGCAACCAGGCTCGTGGTCGTTGTCTTACCGTGCGTTCCGGCAACGGCGATCCCTTGCTGGAAACGCATCAGTTCAGCCAGCATTTCTGCACGTGGTATCACAGGTATTCTCTTCTCACGTGCTTCAATCAATTCAGGATTATCATCAGCAATTGCACTGGAAGCGACCACCACATCACACCCATCTACCTGCGCCCGGTGATGATCAAGCTCAACTTTAATGCCAAGAGAACGTAAATGATTTGTCACGCGGCTTTCCTGCATGTCTGAACCTGATATCTGATATCCCAGGTTATGTAGTACTTCAGCAATGCCACTCATGCCTGCGCCGCCGATGCCCACAAAGTGGATATGGTTCACCCGATCCATTGCATTCTCACTCCTGCCACAATTTCCCATCGTACTATTTCGATGTTCAGGCACAAGCCACCTCTATACACAAATCAGCGACATGATCTGTTGCCCCCGGTCTGGATAAAGATCGAGAGATCTTTGCCATCTTGAGCAAGCCGTCCCGGTCTCGTGAGAAGTCTCTAAATAACTGAGCCAGACCTTGTCCATTCAATTCTGCTTCCTGGATCAGGACGGCACCGCCCTGACGACTTAAATAATTTGCATTGGCCGTTTGATGATCGTCTACCGCAAAAGGATATGGCACAAGGATCGCTGCAACACCTGCCGCAGCAATTTCAGCCACCGTCATAGCACCTGCTCTGCATAACACAAGATCAGACCACTCATAAGCTGCCGCCATATCCTCAATATAGGCTTGTGGTTCAACAGAAATATTTAAAGACTGGTAACGCGCTTTGGTTGAATCCAGGTGACTGTTACCTGTTTGGTGCTTTATCTGGAAATTTATTTCATCTCCCAGAATGGAAAACGCATCAGGAACAACTTCATTCAATGCCCTTGCACCAAGACTTCCACCCACAACCAGAACCCGTAAACAATTATTAGCGCGATCCTGAAACCGATCTTCCGGAATCGCTATTTCGATAATCTCTTCACGCACAGGATTACCTGTCACCTTTGCATTTGTTGATGGGCTAAAAGTATTTGGGAAAGCCTCCATCACAATACGTGCGAGTGGTGCCAGGAGTCGATTCGTCATACCAGCAACTGCGTTCTGTTCATGTACACACAACGGTATACGCATTAACCATGCGGCAATGCCACCGGGCCCACTGGCAAATCCCCCCATTCCCAGCACAGCGATTGGCTTGTAATTCATGAACAAAATAATCGATTGGGCCACTGCCATAAAAATGGATAGCGGTGCGGTGATCCAGCGCAAGAATCCCTTTCCACGCAAGCCACTAATGTTAATGGTTAATAATTGATAGCCTTTCCCCGGAACAATTTTCGCCTCAAGACCTGTTTTCGTGCCTAGCCATAACAAGGGAATACCCCTGTCCCGCAAACAATCAGCGACGGCCAATGCTGGATAGATATGCCCACCTGTTCCGCCAGCCATAATCAGAATTGGTCTATTCTCCAGGGGTCTATTCTGCATAACACTTCGTCTCATCGGGTGACCGCTTTATTTGTCGATTTTCAACATCTACACGCAATAAAATACCTAGCAACAAACAGGTAATCACCATGCTATTACCACCGTAACTCAGCAGCGGCAAGGTCAGTCCTTTCGTCGGTAACACACCAAGGTTAACGCCCATATTAATGAACGCCTGAACGCCAATAATCAAGCCAATACCATAGGCAAGGTAGGCTGCGAACAGCTTTCCCATTCGCTCCGCAATGTGACCGATGACAAAGGCTCGCCATACCAGAAAGCTAAACAATAAAATAAGGATCGTTGTGCCCATTAACCCGAACTCTTCAGCAAACACGGAAAATACAAAATCAGTATGCGCTTCGGGCAGATAAAACAATTTCTGTACGCTACTGCCCAGACCAACACCAAACCAATCTCCGCGTCCAAATGCAATTAATGCCTGAGTCAGTTGAAATCCACTATTAAAGGGATCTTGCCAGGGATCAACAAAACTCATTAATCTTTGTATACGATAAGGTGACAGGACTGCCAGACTGGCAAGAACCACTACAGCGGTTAACACCCATGCGAAAAATCTGCCGAGTGGAACGCCTCCCATAAATAGCATTCCCAGTGCTGTGGCGAATAGAACAACACATGAACCATAATCAGGTTCCAGCAACAACAACCCCGCAACGATGGTCAGAACACAGATAGGCCTGATAAACCCTGCAAAATTATTTCTGACATGCTCGCCATGGCGTACCATATAGCCTGCGAGATAAACAATGACACATAATTTGACAGGCTCGGATGCCTGTAGTGCGAATGATCCCACACTGATCCACCGCGTACTGCCATTGACTTCTCTGCCTATGCCAGGAATTAAAACGAGAAGAAGTAATAACAGAGCAAGGACAAGCAGTGGAACACTTAAAAACTCCCACACTGACAATGGGATCTTCAAAGCAGCGACAACGAAACTCAGGCCGATTGCCGCTGAAAACATTTGTCTCCAAAAATAATGCAGGGGCTCATGAAACTGACGATCAGCTATTGCAATAGATGATGAAGCCACCATGACAAGCCCTAGGCCAATTAGTAAAAAGAACACGGTCATCAACCATGTATCATAGGGTCGAAACAAACCATTTGTTGCTGACAAGTGACTTTTGAGAATTGCTTGCCGTGGTCTATACATAACCCTGATCCCCCAGCACCCTTTTAACGGCAGTAGCAAAGGCTTCACCACGTGCCTGATAATTTTTAAACATATCAAGGCTTGCACATGCAGGAGATAACAAAACAATATCTCCATCCTTGGCAATTCTTGCTGCGGTCTCAACCGCCATTTCCATACTATCAACCGAATGAACAGGCACTACGTTCAATAGCACCTTGCCAAGCGTGGGCCCATCTTTACCCAAAACAATCGCGGCCTTTAGCCTACCTTCAGCAATTTCCTCCAAATCTGAAAATTCAGCGCCCTTTCCATCGCCACCAGCAATCAATATGAGATTTTCATCACCAGAAAGTCCTTTAATAGCTGCACAAGTTGCGCCGACATTCGTGCCCTTGGAATCGTTGACCCATTCAACATTTTTATGTTCAGCTATCCACTGACAGCGATGATCCAGACCCGGGAATGAGCGCAACACACTTAACATCGCATCTAATGGACAATTGAGCGTTTCTGTTAATGCCATGGCAACCATCGCATTAGCAATATTATGTTCGCCCCTGATACGCAGATCATTCACAGGAATGATCTTTTCATCACCCTTGACTATCCAACGCACGTCATCATATGCACGCACACCGTAATTGTCTGCCTCAGGTTCTAAAAGCGTAAATCCAACACAAGCTCTTTGAGCTCGAGACATGTTTACGACAGCAGGGTCATCCATATTGATGATCATTGTTCCGTCTCCATCATAGATGCGCTCCTTTGCCGCTTGATACGCTTTTATCCCTTCATATCTATCCATGTGATCCGGCGTGACATTTAAAACGACTGAAGCAACAGCATTTAGTGATGTCACTGTTTCTAATTGGAAACTCGATAATTCGAGCACATAAACATCAGGCTCTTTTTCGGACAGTAGATCCAGTACGGGCGTGCCTAGGTTACCACCTTCAGCAACATCAAGATTTGCTGCACGGGCCATTTCTGCAACCAGTGTCGTCACTGTACTTTTACCATTCGAGCCCGTGATAGCGATCACCGGAGATGAACTATTTCTACAAAACAATTCAATATCACCATACACGTCAACACCCGAATTGATCGCATTAATGATTACATCCTCGTGCAATGACACTCCGGGACTAATTAACAAACGTTCGGCATTGGCCAACAAGGACTCTTCGAATTCACCCAGATATAAAGGGATACCGGGCAAGGCTGCTTTCATCTCATTCAACATAGGAGGTTCATCACGATTATCGGCAACGGCAAAACTGACTCCTTGTGCGGCCAGATATCGAGCACAAGCAAAGCCTGTCTTTCCAAGACCTATAACAACTGTATTAAATTGTTTGTTTGTCTCTATCACCTCAAGCTCGTATGCCTCTGCACATTCCAAAGTTGTTACCTCACCGCACCTTCAGGCTGGCAAGACCAATCAATACCAGTATCACGGTAATTATCCAGAAACGGACAATCACTCTGGGTTCTGGCCAGCCCTTTAACTCATAATGATGATGCAGTGGTGCCATATGAAAAATTCGCTTGCCGGTTAATTTATAAGAACCGATTTGCAGAATGACGGAAAAAGTTTCCATCACAAACACACCACCCATGATGAACAACACCAGTTCCTGACGAACCACTACCGCAACAATGCCCAGCGCCGCACCCAGTGCCAGCGCGCCGATATCACCCATAAACACCTGGGCCGGATAAGTGTTGAACCATAAGAATCCTAGACCTGCGCCGACTATTGACGCACAAAATACTGCGACCTCCCCTACACCTTTGATATAGGGAATGCCCAGATACTCTGCAAAATAGATATGACCTGTGGTATAGGCAAATATCATCAGGGCGCCCGAAACCAGAACAGTAGGCAATATTGCAAG
>SMWN01000020.1 GCA_004356415.1 Gammaproteobacteria bacterium | reverse complement strand
AGTTAACTCAGTACCCATCTAGTCATTCCATAACCAGGCAGCACCACGGACACCGCTGGAATCACCATATTTTGCTGGTACTAATCTTGTATCAACCCTGTCTGAAAAGACATATTGTGCCCATCGTTCAGGGATCTCCTTATATAATTCTTCAATATTAGACAAGCCACCACCCAGAACGATCACATCAGGATCAATAATATTGATAACGCTCGCGAAAGCACGTGCTAAACGATCGTAGTAACGTACCATTGTTGAAATAGTTGATTTATTATCGTCCCTTGATTGTCGAACAATTTCTTGTGGTTCAAGTTTCTCATCTGTAATAGTTTTATGATCATTCATTAGTCCAGAACCAGACAAAAATGTTTCAATACAGCCTTGTTTTCCACAATAACAATCAGGACCAGGCAATTCATTTTCTTTAGGCCATGGCAATGGATTATGCCCCCATTCACCTGCAATAGAATTGAGCCCATTGATTACCTTGCCATTAATTGCAATACCACCGCCTACACCTGTTCCTAGAATTACTCCAAACACAATATCCGCACCTTCCGCCGCACCATCAATGACTTCTGATAAAGTAAAACAATTTGCATCATTATTAACACGAACAACGCGATTTAATATTTCACCTAAATGCTTGTCGAATGTTTGCCCGATCATACATGTCGTATTGGAATTTTTAATCTTCCCTGTTGCCAGAGATAAAGCACCTGGCACAGCCACACCAACAACTCCTTTTTCTCCCAGGACTCCTTCCACTTTATTAACCAGATCTGCTGTTACTTGAACAATCTTTTTGTAGTTTGTAACAGGTGTTTCTTGCCTTTCACGAATTAATATATCACCATGATCATCAACCGCGATGATTTCAATCTTTGTACCACCGAGATCTATTCCAATTCGTATAGACACCTTAAGACTAACTCCGACTGAATTTATATAAGCATACTATAGAATATGCTACGGCATACGATGGGTTTCTCTATTTAGTATTCGCAGATGGACTACTGATAGTGCATAGATTGATTTGATTATTGTAATCCGTGATGTACATAAATTTATCGCTACTAGAAAATAAGGTGAAAGCACTATAAATAATCTACAAAAACGTCGAAATCATTAACAGTCGTACAAAAACTGATTACCGGTAATAAATTAACCAGTTACACCATTTATCTATTGTTTGCAGTGACGGATTACTTTACACACGAATATTTCATATGATTTAACTCATTGTATTTGTTAACAATTAAATATGGCTTGGATTATGCTTCTTTTATCGGGGGTAGATACAAAATGTTGCATCATATACGCCGTGCACAACAAGGTCATCGCGTTACAAAGGATCGAAGAGATCCAAGCAAAACTATCGATTACAATGGTCCAGAGCGTCGCAGTGGTCGAGACAGAAGAATAGAATAGCTTGCGTGAGTAACTGCATCACTCAAGACTAATTGAAATAAAAAATAGTCGACAGTACACTCAACCTTGAGCATATACGGACATTCAGCAAAGAGTTAGCGACCTTAGTTTTATGAGAACAGTTGTTCGCAATCAGCTGAAGATTATTATTTTTTCCTATTCAGGATACGTAAACGCAGTGCATTCAATTTAATAAAACCTTCTGCATCCTTTTGATTGTATGCGCCCGTATCATCTTCAAAGGTGGCGATATTTTCGTCAAACAAGCTGTCTGAATCTGACTTACGACCGGTAACCATGACATTACCTTTGTAGAGTTTAAGACGCACCGTACCATTGACCCGATGCTGGGTTTGATCAATCAGAGTTTGTATTGCTTCACGTTCCGGACTCCACCAGTAGCCGTTATAGATCAAGCTGGCATAGCGTGGCATGAGGTCATCTTTGAGATGCGCAACTTCACGATCCAGCGTGATCGATTCAATCGCCCGATGTGCTTTTAACATAATAGTGCCGCCTGGCGTTTCATAACAACCACGGGACTTCATCCCAACATAACGGTTTTCAACAATATCAGCACGTCCAATACCATGCGCACCACCGATCTTGTTTAGTGTTGCAAGTACTGTCGACGGTGACATGGATTCGCCATTGACGGCAGAAATATCACCTTTGGCATATTCCAGTTCAATAATTTCAGCCTTGTCTGGTGCTTGTTCAGGCGAAGCACTCCAGCGCCACATATCTTCTTCAGGTTCATTCCAGGGATCTTCCAGGATGCTACCTTCATAGGAGATGTGTAGCAAATTCGCATCCATAGAATAAGGTGAGCCGCCACCGGGTTTCTTTTCAACGGTAATATTATGTTGTTTGGCGTAGGCCAGCAGTTTTTCTCGTGAATTTAGATCCCACTCACGCCAGGGTGCAATCACCTTAATATCAGGATTCAGTGCATAGGCACCGAGTTCAAAACGTACCTGATCATTACCTTTACCCGTTGCACCATGTGAGATGGTATCGGCGCCGGTTTCATTGGCGATTTCAATCAGACGTTTTGCAATCAGAGGCCGTGCAATAGATGTCCCCAGGAGGTATTCACCTTCGTAAATGGTATTGGCACGGAACATGGGATAGACAAAATCACTGACAAATTCCTCAGTCAGATCATCAATATAGATTTCTTTAATGCCCATGGCTTCTGCTTTGGCGCGTGCTGGTTCAACTTCTTCACCCTGTCCGATATCTGCTGTGAAGGTAACTACCTCACATTGATATTGATCTTGTAACCATTTCAGGATCACGGAAGTATCCAGACCTCCGGAATAGGCAAGAACAATTTTGGATGTTGTGTTTTCAGTCATTAATCAAACCCCAGCAACATTGACTTGTCAGGAAAAACGCCTGACAGGGCAAACAAAAGGGCGCCATTGTAACCGCTTAGCAATACTGCGTGAAGGGAATTTAATGAATGAATTTCCTGATTTCGCTCACAACAAACCCCGGATTTTCTGCGTGTAACCAGTGACCTGCACCTGCAACCGTGATGAATAACGCTTTAGGAAATATGCTGAATATTTGTCCCTCATGTTGATGTTTTATGTAGTCTGAGTTTTCACCTTTAAGGAAAAGAACTGGTTTGTTATAGCGAGGATTCCCGTGATTTATAGGAAAGTCCATGAGATTATCGATGCAAGATTGTATTGTTTGCAAATTCATACGCCAGGAAAAACCGGTTTCCAGCTTGCACAGATTTTGTAACAGGAATTGGCGCAAAGATTCTGGCTGAACGCTTGATTTCAAATATTCATCAGCTTCCTGTCTATTAGATAACTTCTCCAATGGTAATGTCTTGAGTGAATTGATCAGATCATCAAAACCATGCTGGTACTGAACTGGCGCAATATCAATAATGACGAGTCTTTCGATTCTCTCTGGATTCTCCAGTGCCATGTGCATCGCCACCTTGCCCCCCATGCTGTGTCCGACAACTGAAACTTCTTCAAGGGCATGGTCAGTGATGAAATGGAAAACATCATCGGCCATGTCCTCATAGCGCATGGTATCTGTGTGTTCTGATTCTCCATGGTTACGTAAATCCAGAGTAAATACCCGGAAGTGTTCGCTGAGTTGTCGTGCAATTGATTGCCAGTTTCGTTTGGATCCAAATAATCCGTGCAGGATAAGAATGGTTCGCTTGTCTGTATTAGATTCTTCAGGGGATTCAAATTTATTGAAGGTCAGGTGCATGGCATGAATAATATCGTATATGAAATCATCTTGCCGTTATGCTTATCAAAAAAATTTAGTGGGATGCCTGCTTTCATGGTATTAATACCTCCTAAACCTACATTTCCAGGTAGTTGTAGGTATACAACAACAATAATGAGTTCTGATTTCTAAAATTCCATGACTGAAATAAAACAATCCGAATTGATGGGCGATATTTGGGGTGGCCTGACGGCTGCGATAGTCGCTTTACCTCTGGCACTTGCATTTGGTGTCGCAGCCTTTGCACCGCTTGGTGCAGAATACGCATCCACCGGTGCCCTGGTCGGTTTATTGGGATCAATCTATACTGGTTTTGCCGCAGCAAAGTTTGGTGGCACACCTGCACAAATAACCGGTCCAACGGGTCCGATGACGGTCGTCTCTACGGCTTTCATTGCCCAGATTGTCACGGTTCATGGTGCAAATTTACCCGTCATCGCCATCTTGATGGCTTTAGGTATTGTCATTGGTGGTGCGGTTCAGATTTTGATCGGTCTAAGTGGCGGCGGAAAAGTCGTTAAATATATGCCCTATCCTGTGGTCGCTGGCTTTATGAATGGTATCGCGATTATCATTTTTATCGGTCAGATCAAACCTGCTCTGGGTATCAGGGGCTCCTGGTCAGAATTTGATGTCTCTGTGGGCTGGGTGCCAATGCTGGTTGCTATTGGTACTGTTGTTGCCATTCTGGTGAGTCGCAAGATTTCCAAGGCTGTCCCTGGCGCACTCGTGGGTCTTGTTGCTGGTATCATAATTTATATGGCCTTGGCGGCGCCAGGACTTGCCCCATTTACCAGCACAGGTAATCCACTACTGATAGGGACAGTGCCGAATCCATTTGCCAGTTGGGAACAAATGCAACGTCTGATGCCTGTGTTTCAATTCGGTGCACTGGAAAATCTTGGCTTCTCCGATTTCAAAATGGCCTTTACTGCAGGTCTGGCATTGGCCGTGTTGGGCTCCATTGATTCATTACTGACCTCTTTGATTGCGGATTCCGTTACACATACACGGCACGATTCTCGTAAAGAACTGATTGGTCAGGGGATCGGTAATATTCTGAGTGGTTTGGGCGGTGGTCTGGCCGGTGCCGGTGCTACGGTACGTACCCTGGTGAATGTACGAGCAGGCGGACGCACCTCCCGATCTGGTATGTTGCATTCAACGGTTATCTTTCTTGTGGTGATGGTCTTCGGTGCCCCAGCTGGCTGGATCCCATTGGCTGCCTTGTCGGGCATCCTGTTCTACACCGCAGTCACCATGGTGGATTATTATTCCCTGCGATTAATCAAACGTCGCAACGTTCGCAGTGAATTCTTTATCATGATCATCGTAACGGCAGTGACTGTAATGGTGGATTTAATGGTGGCTGTGGGTCTTGGTTGCGCAATCGCTGCTATTTTATTTATTACGCAACAGATCAAACAGCCGGTGGTTCATCGCCGGGAAAGAGGCAATGAAATATTTTCAAGACGTGTACGTTCTTCTGCGAAAGAAACGGCTATCCTGAAAAAATTTGGTCACCGGACGCTTAGCTACGAGTTAAAAGGGTCATTATTCTTTGGCACGACAGATGCGTTGATCAGTGAAGTTGAGGCAGATATCGAATCAGCAGATAAATTTATATTTGATTTCTCTCGCGTGAAAGACATTGATCTCAGTGGTGTAAAGATATTGTTGTCCATTATAGAAAGATTACATAGCAAGAATCGGCGCGTGTTTTTTAGCGGCCTGCTTAAGTTTGAAGAGGCCTCTGCACTTTCTATTCGCGAAATGTTGCAGGATATGGGTGTCATCGCAGAAGTAGGCGAAGAAAATATCTATGAGGATCATGATCTAGCCATGGAAGCTGCAGAGGAAGCGTTATTACGCGAACACCATGAAGGCTATACAGATGATCAAGCTGCATTAACGCTGCTCGATTTTGAATCATTCCAGAAATTACAAAAAGACGAAGTAGAAGAATTTAAAATGCTTCTGCAAGAGAAAAAGTTAAAAGCAGGTGATTATCTGTTTGCGAAAGGAGAAGTGGTCGATAGTTTTGTGCTTGTTCGTAAAGGTGAGTTAAATGTTTTTAAACAAGGGAAGGACAAAGATATTCGTATTGCGACTGTCAGTCCCGGGGCTATGTTGGGTTGGCGTGCATTAATGCAAGATGAACAACGCATTACCGGTGGAATACGTGCAGAGACGGATGTCGAGGTTTACCTGATTCCAAAAGAGGCATTGGCAAAACTTGAAAAAGAACATCCAATGGCCTTATTGCATTTCCACAGAGAACTTCTTAGAAATGCAGTAGAACGTATGCAGACATTAACCTCTGAATTGATATTATTGGAAGAACGATAACAATAAATCTTTTGACCACTATTTGTTGCGTTTAGGGATATATAAGTCAGTAATCGTCCCTTCAAAGATTTCAGCAGCGAATCCTATGGTTTCCGAGAGTGTCGGGTGCGGGTGTATGGTGAGTCCGATATCTTCAGCATCTGCACCCATTTCAATGGCCAGAGCACATTCTGCAATGAGATCACCGGCATTGGGTCCGACGATCGCAGCGCCGATGATCCGATTTGATACATTATCAAATAAAACCTTGGTGATACCTTCATCTCTGCCCAGGGATAGGGATCTGCCACTGGCAGCCCAGGGGAATACCCCTTTACCATAATCCATGCCTTTTTCTTTGGCCTCTGACTCAGTGACACCAACCCAGGCAACTTCAGGATCCGTATAGGCAACTGACGGGATGACACGATTATCAAAACCACGCTTTAACCCGGAGATGACCTCAGCGGCAACCTTTCCTTCATGGGTAGCCTTATGTGCCAGCATAGGTTGTCCGACGATGTCACCAATGGCAAAAATATTCTGAATATTTGTCCTTTGTTGATCATCGACAGGAATAAAGCCCTGTTCGCTGACATTCACCCCGGCATTTTCTGCACCTATCTTTAATCCGTTGGGCCGTCTGCCAACGGATAATAATATTGCATCGAACCGTTCAGATTTTGGCGCTTTTTTACCGTCGTAAGAAACCTCCAGATGATTCTTTGCTGCCTTGATTTTTGTGACGGCTGTACTGAGGTATATATTTTCATAGAGTTTTGTAATACGTTTTTGCAAGGGTCGAATAATATCCTTGTCACACTCGGAAATTAATGCATCCAGCATTTCCACAATGGTAATTTTAGAACCCAGGGCTTCATAGACAGCGGCCATTTCCAAACCAATCACACCGCCGCCAATGACTAATAATCTTTCAGGAATTTCATCAAGGAGTAATGCCCCAGTTGAATCCATAATCCGTGGATCATCCGGGAAAGAGGGGATCGTCGTGGGCTGGGAACCTGCCGCAATGATGGCATGTTCGAAAGAGATCGTTGTTTTACCCCCTGCGCCATCTATTTCAATCATATTTGCAGAGATAAACTTACCTGTGCCATGCACCACTTCAACCTTGCGCTGTTTGGCCATCGCCTTCAGGCCCGTGGTCAATTTATTAACAATATTGACCGCATACTGTCCGACAGATTTTATATTGACGTTTGATGTTCCCAGATCGAGACCTTGTTCTTTTAACTCACTAATTTCGGATATGACCTTGGCAATGTGTAACAGTGCCTTGGAAGGGATACAGCCCACGTTGAGACAGACACCGCCCAGCGTTTCATAACGTTCAATGAGTATGGTTCGTTTGCCTAGATCAGCAGCACGAAACGCTGCAGTATAACCTCCGGGTCCACCACCGAGCACAAGAACTTCACAATGTAGTTCACCTCGTTGCATATCAATTTGTTCCTGGACTGAAGTGTCTGTTTGTGATTCGTGATTGACATTAGCTGCAGTTGTTTCTGTGATATCAGTATCAGATGCGGGGTGTTCTGCCGCAGCTGTTTTAATTTCAATTTCCAGGGTTAAAATTAAATCACCCTGCGAGACTTTATCACCTATTTTGGTGGATACATTTTTAACCGTACCGCTGTACGGAGAAGGGATATCAATCGTTGCCTTGTCACTCTCCAGCGTAATCAGTGTGTCTTCAAGTT
>SMWN01000128.1 GCA_004356415.1 Gammaproteobacteria bacterium | reverse complement strand
GGATAATCTTTGCTGTCTGTCAGATTCTCATTAATATCAGATTTCTTAACTAACTTAAACCCCACATCTTCCACCATATTGATCAAATATGATTCCGGAACGTAGCCTTTTTCAGCACTGGCTTTGGTTTCACTCCCCGCATTCGCCCGATGCTGAACAACACCTAAAATGCCACCCGGTTTCAGGACACGATTAAACGCTGCGTAGATTTCTTCAACACCACCGAACCTGATCCAGTTGTGTGTATTTCTGAAGGTCACGACAATGTCCATCGAATTATCCGGAATTTCTGCCAGGTAGCCCGCTTTATTGAACACAACTGTTGTTACTTTGCCGTAGGTATCGGTATCTGCATTCATCTTCTTCATGAAGTCGATGTGAATGTTTCGTAAATATTTGGTTGGATGTGTGTCACCGAAGCTGGCAACGGTCAATTCACCTTTATCTTTCAGCAAGGGTGCAAGTATCTCGGTATACCAACCACGGCCGGGCAATATCTCCAGGACTTTCATGTCTGATTGCAGGTCGAAAAGCATTAATGTTTCTTTTGGATGACGATAAACGTCTCTTGCGACATTCTTGTCATCACGATGTGTCCCTTGAATGACACTGTCTAGTTCAGCAGAAAACTCTCCTGCCATGACAGTGGTTGTTATAGTAAATGAAGCAAGCATTGCTAAAATAGTTTGAAATAGTTTCATTTATCCATCCTTATCTAAATCAAGTGAGACTGAATTAATACAGTAACGTAATCCTGTCGGTTGTGGACCATCTTCAAAAACATGACCCAGATGAGCATCGCAGGCACGACACATGACTTCAACCCGGCGCATGCCATGCTCGTAATCTGCCTCGGTCTTGACCGCATCATCATCCAGTGCCTGGTAGTAACTGGGCCAACCGGAGCCCGAGTCAAATTTTGTTTCTGAGCTAAACAGTGGATTACCACAGCATGAGCAATTATATATGCCCTTATCTTTGCATTGATAA
Organism: Gammaproteobacteria bacterium; assembly: GCA_004356415.1. GTDB lineage: Bacteria > Pseudomonadota > Gammaproteobacteria > Eutrophobiales > Eutrophobiaceae > SMWN01. The sequence goes on along the minus strand of SMWN01000128.1, from coordinate 4,895 downwards.
TATTTTCCGGTAAAGGCGCGTTCTGTGCCTTTTTGTCTACAAATTGAAATTTGTTCCGGTGTTAATTCCTGTTGCCACTCTTCTTCAGTTTTTTTAACGCGTTCTTTGCTCATACTCGTTGCCTTCTTTCAATCTCTTGTGTTCAATTCCTCGCGGCTAGTTGCGTCATACTGGCTCATGCCAGTATCCAGTCAAACTAATTCGTCGTACAGATCTTTCCAGTCTGGGTTCATTTCTTCAATTGTTTTTAGTTTCCATTGTCTTTTCCAGAACTTCATGGATTTCTCACGTTGAATAGCAGACTCCATCGTCTCGTGTCGTTCATACCATACGAGCTTATCTACACTATATTTCTGAGTAAAACTCTTTATTATTTTTGTTTTGTGCTCCCAGATACGCTTCGGTAAATTCGAGGTAACGCCAACATATAGTGTTCCGTTACGTTTATTCGCCAGTAGATAAACACAGGGTTCCTTTTCCATAAGGTTTATTTTTTTACTAGATACTGGCATTCGCCAGTATGACGTGAGTTCCATTCATTATTATTTATTCTGGACAGCTTGCCAGTATAAGAGAGAAATATTTATTTTCAGGCTCGTAGTGTTTACAAATGTGTAAACCACTTTCTACCAGCAAATTTTCAAGCCCATCAAAAGTAAATTTATGACTCACCTCTGTGAGAATACTTTCACCTTTTTGAAAGGTAATTATTTCATCCAGTTGTTGCATGTGAACGATATGATCACGGATGCAGACAAGGTGCATTTCGATTCTATTGCGAACTGAGTTGAATTCAGCTTGATGCTCAAAGTTCTCAGGATTGAAGTCTGCCTTCAGTTCACGATTGAGTACATTTAATACATTCAGATTGAATTCTGCGGTGATGCCCTGTTCGTCGTTATATGCCGCATCCAGCAGATGGTTGTCTTTAACACGATCCGCACCGAGCAGGAGATAGTCGCCGGCTTGCATGGAGTCCTTGATCTCTTTAATAAACTCTTGCGCTTCTTCTGGATAAAAATTACCAATCGTCCCGCCCAGAAAAACATAAAGCCGTGTGCCATGAGTTTTCGGCAAGTGATCCAGGCCGGCACGGTAATCACCCAAAAGAGGCTTCACATCCAGCCAGTGATAATCTGACTGCAACTGTTCTGAGACGGTTTCCAGCATGGGTTCACAGACATCAAATGGGGCATACGAACAGGTATGGTCAGACCTTTCGCAGGCATCAAACAAAAGTCTTGTTTTCTGTGCATTACCACTGCCAAATTCTATGATTTCTTCAGGTTTTACCTGATTAATGATCTCTTCACTGTAGTGTGACAGGAGTTTTTCTTCTGTGCGGGTCGGGTAGTATTCCGGTGTGGTGCAGATTTGCTCAAACAACCGGGAACCACGCTCGTCATAAAAATATTTGGGGGGCAGACTTCGCGGCGCAGACAATAATCCAGCGCGCACATCTTCTGCGATATCCGGGACATGTCGCGCAGGTTCAATCGAGGTACATATAGATGATGAACCAGAAGCTAATGAACCAGGAGCGTGTGCAATATCCCCCGATTTGTATTCTTCGTATTCCTCGGATTTTAACCACTGCTTATTTTGCATCTTGTTTCCCCTTGTTTCCCCACTGTTGTCCCGTTAACCCGTTTTCGTCATACCGGAAACCGCGTAGCGGTTATCCGGTATCCAGTAAGTAATTGAGTTAACTGGATTCCAGATGATCTTTGCAGGGTCTCCGGAATAACAAATTGCTTTCTTTATTTTCATGTCTTAAACGTTGCTGTTCTTGACAACCTGTACTGATCAACACTGATATTGATTTCTCACAATGTTAACGGGACAGCAGTGATGTTTACCCAAACAAGGCTAACATTTCATGTCGGTATTGCACATAGTAATGAAACCTTTAGGGGTAATAAGATAGAATGATTTCCCCATCATGAATACGGAAATTAGACAATCAATCGGGCAAGGGTTCACCATCGTGACGCCCACCAGGCGTCTAGGCCGAGCATTGCAGCAACAATACATTTCCGATCAGTTATCAGCACAAAAGCAAGTCTGGGAAACACCGGATATCTTGCCCTGGGCTGGTTGGATGCTGCGAACCTGGGATGACTTCGCGGCGCAACAAAAAGAGGTGCCCATTTTGCTAAACACCCAGCAACAGCAATGGGTTTGGCAGCAGATTGTCGCTGATTCCAGTTTTGCAGAAGGATTATTACAACCTGCGGCCGCAGCATCGAAGGCATATGATGCCTGGGAACTCACCCGCCAATGGCAACTGGAGATTTTCCCGGAAGATATCTGGTTGAACAAAGATGCCTTTGCATTCCAATCCTGGGTTAAAACCTATCAACAACGCTGCGAAAAAAATAACTGGTTGGATACAGCAAGTCTCGAAGGCTATTTATTACAGGATGTCTCACAGTGGGCAACGCAATCGGCAACAAAACTTTGTTTAGTCGGTTTTGATGAACTGACACCCATACAGCAATCACTGCTTCAGGCCCTGGAGCAAGTAGGCTGCGAGATCAAACATTGCCAGGGAATAAACCATCAACAAGCTGTAAGCGACCAGAATATCGATGTGAGTTGTACCACTGTCGCAGACACGCGACATGAGATAAAGGCCATTGCGCACTGGGCGAGAGATTTACTCACGGCAGATGCAAATACCTCGATCGGTATTGTCATACCGGAACTGGATACCTTGCACAGTGACATTGAAAATATTTTTGATGATGTACTCACTCCGAGCAATCTATTTACCAACGACGGACAGGCGCACAACAATCGTCCCTATAACCTGTCTTTAGGTCAGCCTTTAGCAGACTATCCAGTGATTGATGCCGCATTTGCCATTCTTGGTTTGGAAAGTAAAACCATACCATTAGAAGACCTGGGTGCCTTATTACGTTCCCCCTTCCTGGGCGGTGCGGAGACAGAGATGATCGCGCGCGCGCAACTGGATGCAGAATTAAGAGAGCAGGGTGAACCAGAAATCTTTCTTACCATCCTGCAACAGCGACTGGAAAAAGATGAATTTTGGTCAGAACATTGCGCACAGTTAATAAAATCATTAATAAAATGGAGAGAAGTTTTCCAATCACTCCATAATCAACAAAGCTGCACAGAATGGATTGAATCTTTTATCGCCCTGTTAAACGCATTTGGCTGGCCGGGAGAGAGACAATGCCAGGGTGATGAATTTCAAACCATAGAAGCCTGGCGCAAAATGCTTGATCAATTTGCATCCTTAGACCTGGTGGCAGGCAATTTAAACTATCGCAGCGCGCTTTCGCAATTACAACGCCTGGCCAGGGAACATACTTATCAAGTCGAGACCGGTGAAGTCCCGGTTCAGGTCATGGGGCTGTTAGAGGCCGCCGGTATGCAATTCGATCAACTCTGGGTCATGGGTCTACATGAAGAAATCTGGCCATTACCGGCAAGAGCCAATCCTTTTTTACCCATCAAATTACAAAGGCAGGAAAAATTACCCCATGCCTCTGCCGAGCGTGAGCTGGAATACGCACGGCGGATCACGGACCGTTTAGCAGCCTCGGCGAAAACAGTCATATTCAGTACACCTTTAAGTGAAGCGGGTAGAGAACTTCGGCCAAGTCCCTTGTTAAAACAATATGCCAGGAAAAAAATAGAAAATCATTCAGAAATCAATTATGCCGCATCAATCTTCGTTTCCAGCAACATCGAAGAATTAAATGATGAACAGGCACCGACAGTAGAAGATGCAGAGACACAGACACAGACACCGAAAGCGGAAGATGCACATGTCAGTGGCGGCACAAGTTTATTTAAAGATCAGGCTGCATGTCCTTTCCGCGCCTTTGCCAAACATCGTCTTGGTGCAAAATCACTGGCAGAGCCAGACATTGGTCTAAGTCCGATGGACCGTGGTCAACTCATGCATGAGTGTTTGCAATGTTTCTGGGGAAAAATCAGCACACATCAGGAGTTGATTGATTTAACAGAAGGCGCACTCGCATTAGATATCAACCAGTGTGCGGCTAAAGTCATCAAACGTTTCCAGTCACAACATCCGTTCACGGCGACTGCACGATTTATGTTGATCGAACAAAATCGGCTGCAGATCATGATGCATGAATGGTTATCTCTGGAAAGGCAACGCCAACCATTTGAAGTCATCGAGAGAGAACAGGAACATATCTTCAAGATCGAAGGTCTGCGCATTCAAACCCGACTGGATCGTGTGGATAAACTCCCTGATGGAAGTTTGGTCATCATTGATTACAAGACTGGCAAGGTAAAAATCGCCAGCTGGATGGATGAGCGCCCGGACGAACCACAATTACCACTCTACGCCATTATAGAAGAAGGCCATATCTCTGCCGTGGTCTTCGGGCAGATCCGGCGTGGCGAAATGAAGTTTGTTGGTCTGGTGGAAGACCCAGGCGGTGACAAGGATAAGGAAAATAAATCTGGCATTCCGGAAGTAAAGACATTATCAAAGTCCAGAATTAGTAAAGATTTTGAAAGTTGGCAGGGTCTGTTCGATTTCTGGGATCAGAACCTGACAAAACTGGCGAAAAATTTTCGAGATGGTGATGCGCGCGTGGACCCCTATAAAAGTAACACCTGTGATTATTGTGATCTCGGGTCCTTCTGTCGCATCAATGAATTGGCCCAGGGTTCAGAAAACTTAACGGACAATGAAAATGAATAACATCACAGATAGCAAACAACGCAAGTCCGCACTGAATCCAGAGCAATCTTTCATTGTGCGTGCCCCCGCGGGCTCAGGTAAAACTGAATTACTGATCCGTCGTTTTCTAAGGCTATTGTCTGGCGTTGAAACTCCGGAAGAAATTATTGCCATCACTTTCACGCGCAAGGCCGCCGCAGAAATG
>SMWN01000127.1 GCA_004356415.1 Gammaproteobacteria bacterium | reverse complement strand
TCTCATGGCCAATGGCATGCATTAGGTGTGTTTTCCCCATACCAACACCACCATAAATGAATAACGGGTTATAAGAAGTTCCAGGGTTTTTAGCAACCTGTATGGATGCGGCTTTAGCAAGCTGGTTTGATTTACCCTCAACAAAAGAATTAAATGTGAATCCAGGGTTAAGATTACTTGTATGTGGTGCTTTTGTTGTGTTTTTTTGTTGTGTTTTGGTTTCTTCTTGTTTAACAGAAGTATTTTGACAACCAACTTCCAAAGAGAGCGAGAATTGACTATAAGCCGCATTTTTGGACAGTATGTCAGTTATCTTTTCAAAATATCGTTCATGTACCCAGTCTTTGACAAACCGGTTTGGTGCGAGAAGGAGAACTGAAGTGCCGCGCTCTTCCGCTTGAAGAGGGCGTATCCAGGTATTGAATTGTTGTGGTGTCAGCTCCCCCTCCAAGCGCTCAAGACAGTAGTTCCATGGTGAACTGAGCAATTTTTTGATCCCCTTGGCCCCTTTTGACCTTTTGATTGTGTTGATATAGAGAAAGATTATTCGTGCAAAGTCTATACCTGATCCTATAACTTATCCACAGCCTAAAATGAATTATTATTTTAAGACGAATTGACACAGAAGGCTCGATAAACGTACTATATCGCGCTTTTTTATTGTTACGGAAACAAACCGATGAAGAGAACATTTCAACCTAGTAAAATAAAGAGAAAACGACAACATGGTTTCCGAGCAAGAATGCGTACCAAGGCGGGCCGTAGCGTCATTAAATCGCGTCGAGCAAAAGGCCGCAAGAAGCTTTCAGCTTGAGTCAAGATCTGAGTAAGCGCAAACGAATGCTGTGTCCACAAAAACGGGCAAGTTTGTAAAATCAAACAGGATAGTCAAACCAGAGGATTATCGACAGGTCTTTAAATCTTCCTGCCGTTCAGTAGATGATACGTTTCTTGTAATAGCAAAAAAGAATGACCTAAAATGGGCCAGACTAGGCCTTGCTATATCAAAGAAGAATATTAATAAGGCTGTTAGCAGAAATAATATAAAAAGAGCAATAAGAGAGAGTTTTCGTTATCACAAAAATATCTTAAAAGGTATTGATGTTGTTGTTATCCATAGAAAGCAAACCACAATTAATATCAAAATAATTAATGAATCACTAGGCGTGCACTGGAAAAATATTTCGCAATGCAAGAATTTTTAATTTCTAGTATTAAAGCTTATCAATTTCTATTAAGTCCCTATCTGGTGGCTCACTGTCGCTACATGCCGACCTGTTCACAATACACAAAAGAAGCGATTACAAAACACGGAACATTAAAAGGTGCAACCATGGGCATAGCACGCATATGTCGTTGTCACCCCTTTCATAAGGGAGGGTATGATCCGGTTCCGGATCGATGATGGATAACTTACGTTTCATACTGGTCGTTGCCCTGAGCCTTGTGCTGTTGATGCTCTGGCAAGAGTGGGAAAAGGATTACGGCGTATCTAGGGAGGCACTAGCAGAACTAAACAAGGTTCAGGAGGGAGAAACAGAAAGGCGAGACACCGCAGTACCCGTTGTACCAGTAACACCAGAAATTCAGCAACCACCACTATCCACTAGTGACAATAATGTTCCTGCAGTAATGGCAGGAGAAGAACCCATCAGGGTAAAAACGGATTTATATCAGATTAGTATTGGTATAACGGGTGGCGGTATCGATAAAGTCGAATTGCTTGATTACCCAGTTACGCTAGAGACACCAGACCAACCAACACTTCTGCTTAACAACACATCACCCTTATTTTATGTTGCACAGGGCGGCCTGTTAAGTGAAAAAGGCGGACCAACCCATGAAGCGAAATTTTCTTCTTTGAGCAGTAGTTATGTTCTGGAAGAAGGACAGAGTTCACTTATTGTGCCGCTTTTCTGGCAATCCGAAAATGGTATTAAGGTTAAAAAGATCTACGAATTCACAAGAGATAGTTATCTGGTCAAGATCAGATATGAAGTAGAAAATCTAAGTGGAGAACCCTGGATAGGGCATGCTTATAGCCAGCTGCAAAGGAGTGATCCAGGAAGAGAGTCTCGCATTCTATACACATACACGGGAGCGGTTATTTCAAGCCCGGAAAAACGCTATGAAAAACTCGACTTTGATGATATGGAGGAGGAAAAACTTGATATAGATATTGTTAATGGATGGGCCGCGATGTTGCAACACTACTTTGTGAGCGCACTCATTCCATCAAGCCGCGAAGAAAAGAACCATTACTATACGCTCGCACATAAAGACAATCGTTATGTCATTGGCGTAATCACCCCTGCAATCTCAATAGCAACAAATGAGACGGGAGTGATCGAACAAAAGATATATATGGGCCCTAAAGTCCAGGGCAAGCTTAAGGAGATTGCGCCGGGCCTGGAGTTAACAGTTGATTATGGGGTTCTGTGGTTTTTGGCAAAACCACTGTTTTGGTGCCTGGAAAAATTTCATGGGATTACCGGAAACTGGGGCTGGGCAATTGTGCTGATAACTTTAATGTTGAAATTGATATTTTTTAAGTTATCTGCAGCAGGCTATAAATCAATGGCCAACATGCGTCGGGTACAGCCCAGGTTAATGGCCCTTAAAGATAGGTATAAAGATGATCGTGCCCGGTTAAATCAGGCAATGATGGATATCTATAAAAAAGAAAAAATTAATCCATTAGGTGGCTGTTTTCCAATACTCATTCAGATACCTGTTTTTATTGCGTTATACTGGACATTACTAGAAAGTGTCGAGCTAAGACAAACAGGATTTATCTTCTGGTTGTCAGATTTGTCTGCGCCGGATCAGTATTTTGTTTTGCCACTACTGATGGGCGCAACAATGCTGATACAGCAAAAATTAAATCCAGCACCTATGGATCCTGTTCAACAAAAGGTGATGTCAATATTGCCAATTGTTTTTACTGTATTCTTTGCATTTTTCCCATCAGGCCTGGTGTTATATTGGGTGGTGAACAATGTGTTGTCCATTGCCCAACAGTGGGTCATCACCAGAAGCATCGAGCGCGCAGCGTTGTCACGGAACTAAGCCCCCGTAGATAACTTCTTGAGATAAACGATGGTTGAAACTAACGACACCATCGCCGCAATCGCAACACCGCCCGGGCGCGGGGGCATAGGCATCATTCGTATCTCCGGGGCCAAGGCCGCCGTTATCGCAAAACAACTTGTCGGTAAGAAGCCAGGAGAGCAAGACCTGAAGGCAAGAGAAGCAACGTTTTGTACTTTCCTTGGGGAAGATGGTTCACCCATAGATACTGGGATCCTCATTTACTATCCACAACCCGCATCATACACGGGAGAGAATGTTGTAGAACTTCAGGGGCACGGTGGTCGTGTTGTAATGTCCATGTTGCTTGATCGTGTTTTATCACTAGGCGCCAAGCAGGCACGACCAGGTGAATTTACAGAGCGCGCATTTGTAAATAACAAGATTGATCTGGTGCAGGCGGAGGCAGTGGCCGCATTAATTGATAGCGTTTCATCTCAGGCCGCCAGGAGTGCGATCCGTTCTCTGGAGGGCGAATTCTCAAAGAATATCAACAGCTTATTACAAAGGTTGATTAGCCTGCGGACATTCGTTGAGAGTGCGCTGGATTTCCCTGAAGAAGAAATCGATTTTATTCAGGAGGCTGATATCAAGGAAAAATTATCTGCTTGTATCAAAGAAATCGATACGATGCTTGCTCAGGCGCGGCAAGGCGCAATGTTGAGGGAAGGGTTGAAGTTGGCAATTATCGGCAGTCCAAACGTTGGTAAATCAAGTTTGTTAAACAGGCTCGCAGGGAGAGAGGCGGCAATTGTCAGTACAACACCGGGAACAACGAGAGACATTGTTGAAGAAAATATTCTTATCGAGGGCGCGCCGCTTAATCTATTAGACACGGCAGGCCTCAGAGATACCAAAGATGATGTTGAAGAAGAAGGAATTAAACGCGCGTTAAATGCTGCAAACCAGGCAGATATTATATTGTTGATAACAGAGTATGGGCAGAAAACAGGAAGAGAAGAACAGCGACTATTGGAAACGATCCCTAAAAATGTGAAAACGATCGTAGTGAGAAATAAAGTTGACCTAGCCGACAACAAAAACGAACTACTTGATAAAAATAAACATTCTACAGAGATATTTCTTTCAGCAAAGACGGGCGAAGGAGTTGACGCCCTGGTTCAGCAGCTGAAAACAATCATGGGGTTAAACGAAACAAGCGAAGATAGTTACATGGCCAGGACACGTCACCTCAATGCGCTCTTGAGAACGCAGGAATTTTTGACGAAGGGAGTACAGAGCACAGAAGATAAAATCTCTTTGGAGCTGTTAGCAGAAGATCTGCGCATGGCACAGGAGTCGCTGGGGACAATCACGGGCAGTTTTGTTGCCGATGATCTTCTCGGTGAAATTTTCTCAAGCTTTTGTATAGGCAAATAAATACAGTCACAGGAATAGTCGACAAAAGATGCATGATCAAGTCAACAAGATATTGTTTATTTCGTTAAGCAATATTGGTGACGCAATAATGACAACGCCGGTTCTCCTGGCACTGCACGAATGTTACCCAGAGGCCGTTATTGATATTGTCGGAGACCAGCGTTCCAGTGAAGTGTTCAAGCATTGTCCTTTTCGAGGGGAGATTTTTCATAAACAAAAACAAAGATTTTTAAGGGGCACACCCGCCCTGTTAAAGGCTTTGTGGTTTCAATCTTATGATCTGATTGTAGACATTCGTACCGATGGACTGGCCTACCTCATCCCAGCGGGGAAACGATACACAAAATTTAACAAGAAATTAAACAGAAAAACGACGGGGCTCCATTCGGTACAGCAACACATGGGCATTATCTCTGAAATTTTTCAAGGGGATCCGCCGCAATGCTATATTTGGGTTGGCAATGCGGAAAACAAATTTGCTGAAGAGGCTCTTGGTAAATATTACGGCAAGAGATTGTTGGGGTTGGGTATAGGCGCTAACGCAGAGATAAAAATATGGCCAACAGAAAACTACCTGTCCCTGTTGGAAAAAACGGGAGAGTTTTTTGATGCGGCCATTTTTTTGGGTGATGATAGGGACAAAGAACGTTCAGATTTTATTTCCTCGCGAGTTGACATGCCCTGTATTAATTTGTGTGGTACCACGGATATTCTTCAGGCTGTCGCTGTTCAGCGATGCTTGACAGGATTCATAGGAAATGATTCTGGTCTTGGGCATATGGCAAGTGCTGCCGGTATTCCGACGATAACAATTTTCGGAATAGGCGATCCTGATCGTTACCGGCCTTGGGGAAGCAAATCTATATGGTTACAGGGGGAGAACAATGAACTGGAAAATATTAAAGTTGATGACGTTGTGACTAGTCTTAAAAAGCTAATGAGAAAATTGTAAATTAATGAAAATTATGCAGCTCATTGCCGGGGCGAGTAATGGGGGGGCCGAAGCTTTTTTTACAAGGCTGGTTCCTGCGCTACACGCTGATGGAATGAAGCAAACAGCAGTTATCAGGAAAAACAGAAAAAGGGCACAAACACTTCAACAGGCCAGGATTGATACTTACCAATTGCCTTATGGAGGCATGCTGGATTTTTACACTCCATGGCGAGTAAAACAGCTAGCTGTATTAAAGCGGCCTGATATTGTTATGTCATGGATGAACCGGGCATCTAACACGATACCTGCAGGCAAGTGGATCAGTGTTGGAAGATTAGGCGGTTATTATAATCTGAAATATTATAGAAAATGTAATTACCTGATATGTAATACACGGGATATTCGCGATTATGTGATCAAGCAAGGCTGGCCTAGTAAAAACGTGCATTACATATCAAATTTTGTAGATGAAGAAAACACTGGCCCTGTAGAAAGGAATAATTTTAATACACCAACTAACGTCCCCCTGGTTCTTGCCGCCGGAAGGCTACACGAAAACAAAGGGTTTGATGTGCTAATCCGGGCCATAGGCACGCTCGATAATGTCTATTTATGGGTGGCAGGGGAAGGACCATTGAAAAATGATTTGAAAAAACTTGTTTTAGATCTCAAGCTGAATGACCGTGTACAGCTTCTTGGGTGGAGAGAGGACATTAATGCTTTACTGGCGAGTGCGGACATATTCGTATGCCCGTCAAGGCATGAGCCGTTCGGAAACGTTGTCCTTGAGGCCTGGTCACAAAAAATCCCGATAATAGCAACGGTTGCACAGGGGCCAAAACAACTCATCGATGACGGGGAAAATGGTTTATTGGTGCCAATAGACGATTATTCTACTCTGGCAGAAAAGATATCGTGTTTAATCCTGGAAAACAGTTTAAGGAAAATGATTATAGATAGCGCATATAAAAAATATCTGGAAAACTTTTCGCAAGACAAGATCGTTGAAGAATATAAAATTTATTTTGGCTCCATTCTTAATTGAAAAGAAGCGATAATTTTTTATATTAGAATACTCTTTTTTAAAATTGCCACTACATCCTCAACTTTGATCTGGCTAAGATCCTGACAGCTTTTATTTTGTCCTCCAACTGACAGGTCTTTTGTAATTACGAATTCTTTCTGGCCAATCGCATGATTGCGCTGCCAGTTGGTTGGCCCAAAAAATGCGTAAACAGGAATGCCAGAACAGGAAAAAATATGCATGGGGCCAGAATCATTTGTAATGGCAAAGGAGGCGCGCCTTCCAAGTTCCGCCAATTCGAGGAATGTAAATTGATTGCTTGCGTTGATGCCGGCGATGGAGGATAGGGTTCGGTTTATCTCTAGATCGTCATTGCCACCAACCCACACAATAGATTTGTTTTCAGCTGAAAATATTTTCGCAAGATGCTCGTAATAGGGCCAGCGTTTTTCAGGATGCTGTCTGCTCCCGCCAGCGTGAATAATAATAAAATCATTTTCAATCAACTTGTTTTCTCTTATCCACGAACTGATATTTTTTTTTTCTTCGTTGGAGGCAGGTAAGGCCGG
>SMWN01000126.1 GCA_004356415.1 Gammaproteobacteria bacterium | reverse complement strand
CACTGCTATCCGGTATCAAATGTTCAAACACAACCATTTCTACCTGATACCATTTGGCAAAGACATGGCTGCTAAATACTAAAATAAAACCAACGAGTAATATTCTTATCATGTGGGCACCACTATTAATTCTGGATGAGCCAGATTGAGATTCAAAATCTTTAAGAGCAAGGCACTAAGTGCTTGTAATAGTAATTCTATTACGAGTGCTTGACAACGCAGCTATTGGAGATTTTGGACTCAAGGTGCTCGTGCACGAATTAATAATGGTACCCATAATTATGCGGTATCCCTGTTTGTGATATCTGCCAAAAGCTCGGCCAGTATTGTGAACCTGTCAGCAGGTTCCGGCAACTCCTCATTAATTCTTAATTTATTCTGTCCTTCCAGTTTATAGGTAAACGGATTGCTTTGTATCAATGTCATTATCTTCATGGGATCAACATTATTTTTCTCATTAAATTGTAGCCGCCCTCCATGAAGTCCCAAATCTATTTTGTGAACGCCGAGGGGATTAGCTAATAATTTTAATGCTGCAATCTGGAAAAGATTTTTGGCAAAATCAGGCAATAAACCGAAACGATCAATCATTTCGATTTGCAGTTCCTTTAACTCTTCTTCATTCTTTACACTGGCAATTCGCTTATACATGATGAGCCGCATGTGTACGTCTGGCAAATAATCCTCAGGAATCAGTGTTGGGATGTGCAGGTCGATCTCTACACCGTGATCCAGGGGTCTATCAAGTACAGGCTGTTGTCCGGATTTAAGTGCAGTCACGGCACGATCCAGCAGGTCCATATAAAGGCCATAACCTATTTCCTGAATTTGCCCACTTTGTCCTTCGCCCAAAATCTCCCCTGCCCCACGAATCTCCAGGTCATGAGTTGCCAGGGTAAAACCAACTCCTAATTCTTCCAGAGCTTCAATCGCCTCCAGTCTTTTCACAGCATCCGCCGTCATCTGCCTCTTTTCAGGGACGATAAGATAGGCATAGGCCTGATGATGTGAACGCCCAATACGACCTCTCAGCTGATAGAGTTGTGCCAATCCAAATTTATCAGCACGATTGATAATGATAGTGTTGGCACTCGGCACATCGATACCTGTTTCAATGATGGTCGTACAAACCAGAACATTAAAACGCCGGTGATAGAAATCCAGCATGACTTGCTCAAGTGTTTTTTCAGGCATCTGGCCATGTGCTATTCGGACACTTGCCTCTGGTAGAAGCGATTCTACCTGCCTCGCCATTTTTTCTATCGTTTCAACTTTATTATGTAACACATAAACCTGACCACCACGTTTGATTTCACGCAGTAGTGCTTCTTTCAAAAGTGCATCATTCCATTCGCGCACAAACGTTTTTACTGCCAATCTTTTTGCTGGGGGTGTCGCGATGATTGAAAACTCGCGCAAGTCAGACAATGCCATATTCAATGTACGTGGGATGGGGGTTGCCGTGAGTGTCAGGACGTCAATCTCTGCTCGAATTGCCTTAAACTTTTCCTTCTGTCTTACACCAAAGCGATGTTCCTCATCAATAATCAACAAGCCCAATCGGGCGAAATCGATCTTCCCCTGAATTAATTTGTGTGTACCAATGACGATATCGACCTTGCCATCTTCAATTCCTTTGATAGCCTCTTCCTGTTCCTTGCCTGTGCGGAATCGTGATAATAATTCGACACGTACTGGCCAGTCAGCAAACCTGTCTATAAAATTTTGATAATGTTGCTGTGCCAGTAATGTTGTGGGCACAAGGATGGCGACCTGTTTGCTATTTTGTACTGCGATAAACGAAGCACGCATGGCCACTTCCGTTTTCCCAAAACCTGCATCACCACATACCAGGCGATCCATGGGCTTCCCCTGAGTCATATCATCAATGACTGCCGAGATAGCGTCCATTTGTCCCGGTGTTTCTTCAAAGGGAAATGATTGCACAAAAGCACGGTAGGCATCTTCATCAAGTTCAAAATTAAAACCAGAACGTGCTGCACGCTGTGCATGCAATTCCAATAGTTCGGCAGCAACATCATATACGCGTTTAGCGGCCTTACGTCTTGCCTTTTCCCATTGACCGCTGCCTAAACGATGAAGTGGCGCATGTTCTGGATCGACCCCGGTGAAACGACTGATCAGATCAAGTGCAGAAACGGGCACATAGAGTTTGTCACCTTCAGCATATTCGATAAAAATGAACTCGGCAGGGATATCTCCTACCTCCAGGGTAATTAAACCCTGATAACGACCAACACCATGTTCCTCATGAATCACTGGTGCACCCAGGGTTAACTCCGTCAGATTACGGATGATGCTTTCTGAATCCTGCTGCTTGCGTTTGCGCAATCGACGTTGCATTACGCGTTCACCAAATAATTGCCCTTCACTGACAATGGCAATCCTGGGGTTATCCAGTTGCGCCCCTTGCTCCAGAGGAGCAACGGTTAATCCCAGACGCTCTTTACCATGCAGGAATTCGGACCAATCAGCATATTGCACAGGTTTAATTTGATGTTGCTGGAACAAGTCTAATAAGGTTTCTCTTCTGCCCGCCGACTCTGCGACCAATAAAATTCTCCCTGCAAAACCACTGATAAATCGCTTGAAAATCAATAACGGTTGTGCAGAACGAGCATCAATCGTCAGGCTTGGCGGCAGGGTTGTATCATAATTGCTGGTTCCAGCACGCTCATCCTGCTCCATATGTGATATGTGGATCTGATGGTAGTTTTTTGTTCTGCTTAGCAAGTCATGGAGATTGAGAAACATCTCTCTAGGCGGCAATACCGGACGTTCTACATCGTGTCTTGTTTGCTCATAACGAGTTTCGATGTCCTGCCAAAATGATTCTGAAACATCAATGACATCTTCATCAAAGATGGTGATACAATTATCCGGCAGATAATCAAATAAGGTACTGGTGTCTTTGTAAAATAACGGCAAATAATACTCAATTCCTGCTGGTGCAAATCCCTGGCTGACATCCCGATAGACTGGGCATCGGTTAGGATTCCCTTCAAATCGTGATCGCCAACTTGATCTGAAGCAGGCGATTCCTTCGTCAATCAATAGCACTTCTCTTGCCGGTAATATTCTGATTTCCTCTACCTTATACAATGAGCGTTGGGTATCCGTATCGAATATTCTGATACTGTCTATTTCGTCATCGAACAAATCAATCCGGTAGGGTTGCGTTGCCCCCATGGGGTACAAATCAATCAATGAACCGCGAACCGCCACATCTCCATGCTCAATGACTTGGGTGACAAATGTATATCCACTTTCATTGAGTTGTTTTCTGAACGCATCAACATCGAGTTGCTGTCCTTTTTTCAAAATCAGGCTATGTGATAACAGGAATTCTTTTGGCATCAGACGATGCATTAGTGTAGTGACAGGAACAATCAGAATACCTTCCTTCAAGGTTGGTAGGGTAGTCAGGGTCGCCAGCCTTTCTGAAATAATATCCTGATAGGGTGAAAACATATCGTAAGGCAGTGTTTCCCAGTCTGGGAAAGACAGGAGGCTGAAAGTTTTACTCTCATCAAGATAAAAACGAAGCTCTTCCCTCAGTCTGCTTGCTGAGAGTGAATCTCCCGTCATAATAACGATTGGGGCATCTGCTTTACGAACTAATCGACTAATAGCCAATGCTTTACTACTACCGTAGAGCCTACCCCAGAAACTTTTTTCACCCGCCCTGAATGAACATTCTGGCTGGAATGCACTTGCACGATTACTATCAGACATCAAATGCTATACGGCCATACTTGCGGCGCAGATTTCTGCCTCAATATTCTTTAGCACCTGTACTGGATCTGCTGCTTGTGTGATTGGTCTTCCTATCACCAGATAATCGCTCCCTGCATTGATGGCTTGACCGGGTGTCATGACACGTTCCTGATCATTATTATCGGAACCATCTGGACGAATACCGGGAGTGACTAACTTGAACTCTTTATTTAGATTGTTTCGTAACATCTGTACTTCTTGTGCAGAACATACCACGCCATCAAGGCCAGCATCAGATACTAACTGCGCCAGTCTCATCACCTGTTCTTCAACAGAACATTGATAACCCAGTTCTCTTAAAGCTTCTTCGTTCATGCTGGTAAGTATGGTTACGCCAATCAACAAAGGACGATGTGATTTCTTTTCAAGTTCCTCTCGGGCAAGTGACATCATTTGCGTTCCACCACTTGCGTGCATATTGACCATCCAGACACCTAAATCCGCAGCAACTGCACATGCCTTTGCTACGGTGGTGGGGATATCGTGATATTTCAAATCAAGAAATACATCAAAACCTTTGCCGATCAATTCCTCGACCAAGACCGGCCCTGCTTTTGTGAACAGTTCTTTACCTACTTTCAGTCGGCATAAAGCAGGCTGCAGTTTTTCAACAAGCTCAAGAGCCTGTTTCGGTTCAGAAAAATCCAGAGGAACAACAATACGTGAGTTACTCACCTTCTACACCATGGATAGGCTTAACCGTGTTCCAGTTTTTACAACTCGGGCATTGCCAGTGCAAGGCCTTGGCATCGAAGCCACAGTGATTACATTGATAAATTGGCCGATCCTCAAGCAATTTACCTGTCAGATCCTTGATTGTCATCAGATCATCTTTTGCCTTACCTTGAGCCGGGATAAGAGCGTATTCAATCAGTCGATCAACACCACGTACAGTGGGTCTTTTCTTGAGTTCTGTTGTGATATATTTTATTGCTTCTTCTTCATCATCCTGTTCAGCAATTAATTCAACAAGCATTATCATAGGTGTGATTCCACCATGTGTGTCGACGATGGTGCGTAAATAATCTCTGAATTCATCCAGTTTTTCCAGCTGCCTGTAACATTCAAGCAGCGGAGTAACTGCTTCTGGAATGTATTCTGCATCTTGCCTTTCAACACGTTTGTATACTCGTATGGCTTGCTTGAACTTACCTTCTTCTTTAAAGATACCCGCTTCGATCAAACTTGCACGGACACAGTTTGCATCAATATTAATTGCTTTTTTCAGTAGTTCACGCGCACCTCGATCATGCCCATGATTTTGTAATTCATTTGCTTGTTCACAATAAAAATGGGCGATATTTTCTTTCAATGAGCGGCCCGAGGATAATTCCAGTCGGCGTGCCGTCTTAATCGCATTTTCCCAATCTTTTTCCTGCTGATAGATATCCAGTAATTCGGTAAACGCAGCAACTGAATACAGACCAATTTCCACTAACTCAATAAACAAACTTTCAGCACGATCAAATAATCCTGATCTCATATAATCCATACCGAGCTCGAGTAATGCCAATGCGCGTTGTTCTTTGTTTAAATTTGGTCTAGCAATCAAATTCTGATGAATACGAATTGCACGATCAACCTCTCCGCGACGCCGGAATAAATTTCCCAATGCCAGGTGTGTTTCTACCGTTTCACTGTCTACTTCAAGCATTTTAACAAAGACTTCAATTGCCTTGTCTGGCTGCTCATTTAAAACGTAATTCAGACCTTTAAAATATTCAGGATGTAATCTGTCTTTATAGGAAGTGCCCAAAGATGTATTACCATGCCTACCATACAGCCATCCACTAAATGCAACGACTGGTAATAACCAGATGATTATCATCCAGTTTATTTCCATTAAAGCCTATCCTTCATTGGCATGACCCTAAGATTATCAAGCTCCTTTTCAGAGAGTTTCCTCTGTTTCTCTAGCCTGGATATCCTATGTTTCAAACTGATCATCTTTGGAAGCCATGCCAACACGCCTAACAATGCTCCGATACCGAGAGAAATAAAAAGTAAAAACGATAACGAAATATCCTTGCTGGCGACGAGATAGTTGAAAGTAATCATCTGATTATTTCTCAGAAAGAACACCAACGATACGATAAATATCAACAGGAAAAGGATAATGTAAAAATATTTTTTAATGGTTTGAGACATATGCTCTCTTCTCATATTGAGTATGTGATACCCAAACTACTTGGAAATGCAGGTTTCAGCAAGGTGAAAAGTAGTCCTATTCAAGGCATAAGGCCGAAGAACTAGTCATTTATATCCATGGATGGATTGTATGCAGAAAATGCAGGAGCAATTTTCTGTCTAGTTCAAGGTTTTATAACGAAGAAGATGGCTGCTTTTCATCTTGCCCTGCGGGAGCTCAGTCGGGAAGCCAGTGCTGCGTTACAACGCTTATGAAAGACTAGTCATTCACTGCGAGTTGCGACTTGCGACTTGCGACTTGCTCTGACTTCCCGACTGAACTCTGAATCCTACATTTCCAAGTAGTTTAGGTATAAACCGGAGTGACAACAATAAGCAGAGAACACTTCAAATACAATAGTCCGCTGTCGCGGAGCATTAAAAAATGGGGATTTACTGTCTTCCGGCCTCTGTGTATGGCCGCTTATCAACTCTTTCGCGTAGTTCTTTACCCGGCTTGAAATGGGGAACATGTTTAGCCGGAAGTGAAACTGGTTCACCTGATTTTGGATTCCTGCCCACGCGAGGAGGACGATAATGCAAAGCGAAGCTGCCAAAACCCCGGATCTCTATCCTTTCACCATTGGACAGTGTCGTTGCCATGTGTTCGAGAATCGTTTTCACGGCTGATTCAACGTCCCTGTAGGCTAATTGTGTTTGTCTTCTAGCAAGTGCATCTATGAGTTCTGATTTAGTCATCAAATTTTTCTCAATTTCTGTACAAGACAGCTTCTTGTATTACCACCAGACACTACAATCATGACTGTCCAGCTCCCCGTGTTCCTTAACAATTTCAATACTTTACATCATATGTGCCCTTACTTCTACAGCAGAGACACAGTTTTTTATTATTTATCCAGGTGTTCTTTCAACAAATCGCCCAGTTTACTTCCTGCAACCTCAGAACCTGAACCATACTCTTCCACAGCAGCAGCTTCGTCATCAGATTCCTTTGCTCTGATTGATACATTAATAGAACGCTTTTTGCGGTCAATTGCAGTAATTTTAACTTCCAGTTCATCGCCTACCTTTACCTCGGTACGCGCATCATCAACTTTCGCACCCATCGAAATCTCTGAAGATCTCATATAACCCCCGACACCCTCTGCCAAAGTCAGGGTAACACTTCTCATTTCAACACTTTCAATAACTGCCTTTACGATAGATCCTTTTGAATTTTCAGCAACATAATTTGAAAATGGATCTTTTTCCATTTGCTTCACGCCCAGAGAAATACGTTCTCTATCTGCATCCACTGCGAGCACAACTGTCTCCAGTTCGTCTCCCTTACTATATCCATGAATAAACTCTTCACCAGTGCCTGACCAGGTAATATCAGAAAGATGAACCAGTCCATCAATATCACCTTCAAGCCCGATAAAGATTCCAAAATCGGTAATGGATTTAATGGTACCTACAACTCTATCACCCTTGTTATGGGTCGCAGCAAACTGCTCCCATGGATTGGGCTGACACTGTTTCATGCCAAGAGAAATACGGCGCCTCTCAACATCGATATCCAGAATAACAACATCCACTTCTTCTGCAACCTGTACCAGTTTTGATGGGTGAACATTCTTGTTTGTCCAGTCCATTTCGGATACGTGTACGAGTCCTTCAACACCCTCTTCGAGTTCGACAAAGCAACCGTAATCTGCAAGGTTGGTTACTTTTCCGCGGAGACGAGCACCTTCAGGATAACGCTTACTTAAATCACCCCACGGATCATCACCCATCTGCTTAAGGCCAAGTGAAACACGATTGCGCTCACGATCAAATTTCAACACCTTGACTTCAATTTCGTCACCGACGGTCACTATTTCACTTGGGTTTTTAACTCTTTTCCAAGCCATATCAGTAATATGAAGTAATCCATCAACACCACCTAAATCAAGAAAAGCACCGTAATCTGTGGTGTTTTTCACAATACCTTTAACAACTGCCCCTTCCTGTAAGGATTCAAGCAATTCAGCACGTTCTGTTGAGTTTTCGGTTTCTACCACTGCACGACGCGAAACAACAACGTTGTTTCTGCGTTGATCGATTTTGATAACTTTAAATTCCAGCGGCTTGCCTTCCAGATAGGTGGTATCCTTTACTGGACGTACGTCGATAAGTGAGCCTGGGAGAAATGCCCTTACTTTATCAATATCAACGGTGAAACCACCTTTGACTCTTTCAGAGATTACACCTTTTACGATTTCGTCTGCTTCATGTGCTTTTTCCAACGCTGTCCAGGCCATTAATCGTTTTGCTTTTTCACGTGATAGTCGTGTTTCACCAAAACCATCCTCTACAGCATCCAGAGAAACGTCTACTTCATCACCAATACTCACCTCGATCTCACCATTCTCATCAAAAAATTGTGAGGCCGGAATGAGTCCTTCGGATTTGAGCCCTGCGTTTACAACGACGGTGTCCTGACTAATATCTACCACCGTAGCGCTGACGATGGAACCTGGGCGCATTTTGCCCTCAATTTGACTTTGTTCAAAAAGTTCGGCGAAACTTTCACTCATGAAAAATAATTACCTCTGCTCCAGTTCTGTCTTTCCCAGTTCTGTCTTTCCCAGTTCTGGCATATCGTAGGCTGGTGAGTCTATGCAAATACATCACTGCATAACTGTTAGTTAATAAAATTAGTCAATCAACTACTCATCACCTCACACTAACACTTCGAGCAAGCATCTGGCAGGGTCTCCCGAACCAGTTTTTCTATCTTCTGTATCACAGTAGAAATTTCCAATGTCGTTGTATCGACAACGATGGCATCGTCCGCAGGCTTCAGTGGTGATATAGTTCTCTGACTATCCCTTGTATCTCTCTCGGCTATATCAGCCGTGAGGCGCGGGAGATTAACACTAAACCCCTTCTGCTTCAACTGCTTATACCGCCTTTTGACACGTTCAGCAGCGGAAGCGATAAGGTATATTTTTAGTGGAGCATCGGCAAAAACAACTGTTCCCATATCTCGTCCATCAGCAACCAGCCCCGGCTTTTGTCGAAATTTCCTTTGTCTTTCCAACAAGGCAGACCTTACTTCAGGCAAAGCGGCTATTTGTGATGCAGAATTACCACATTTCTCTGTCCTTATTTCCTGGCTGATATCATTGCCCTCGAAAATAACCGTCACATCCTTTCCTGGCTGGGGCCTGTCAAACACGACATCCAGTGATTCGGCCAGTTCAGCAATGACTGACTTATTATTCGCTGCAAGATGATGTTTTTCGGCGGCTACTGCCAGAATCCTGTAGAGGGCGCCACTATCAAGAAAATTCCAAGCCAACCAGTTTGCCAAATGACTACATACCGTGCCTTTCCCCGCGCCACTCGGGCCATCAACTGTAATTACGGGAATTTCAGACATTTAGGCTTGTTCCTGAACAAGCAGATCAAGACCAACATTTTTTGCGATATCAACAAAACCAGGAAAAGAGGTTTCAACATTGGCACAGTCTTTAACCGTGATAGGTGCCTTGGCATTCAAACCTGCGATAGTAAATGCCATGGCAATCCGGTGATCAGTGAAGCTGTTGATTTCGCCTCCTGCAATCGCGCCACCTGTCACCGTCATTCCCGCCTCCTGTTCTTCAACTTCAATGCCCAATGTTTGTAAACCTTCGCTCATTGCTGTGATTCTGTCACTTTCCTTAACACGTAATTCTCTCGCACCAGTGAGTCTGGTTACACCTTTCGCACAGGCGGCCGCCACCATAATGACAGGAAGCTCATCGATGGCCGCAGGAACCCTCGATTCAGGGATATCGATTCCATGTAATACTGATGTTCTCACCTGGATATCAGCAATGGGCTCTCCACTCACAACCTTTTCATTCAACAATGTGATGTCTGCACCCATCTCTCTTAATATGTGAATAATGGCATCTCTGTTTGGGTTAATGCCGACATTTTCGATAATTATATCTGAGTCCTCAGCAATGCAGGCACCAACAATATAAAAAGCAGCCGATGATATATCTGCAGGAACCTCAATAGTCGTGCCTCGTAGAGTTCCGCCGCCTTCAAGAGAAATCGTATTCTTGACACATTCAACTTGGTAAGCAAATTGCGTCAGCATCCGTTCAGTATGATCGCGCGTTGCGACTGGTTCGTGAATACGTGTCCTGCCTTTTGCACTCAAGCCAGCTAACAGCAAGCTGGATTTTAATTGTGCACTCGCCACCGGCATTTCAAAGTCTATTGCAGTTAAACAAGCGCCGCCCTTGATATGGATAGGTAAGGTGTCGTCTTCTGAGCAAGTGATCAAAGCATGCATTTTTTGTAAGGGGTCAATAATTCTTCGCATGGGCCGGGACATCAATGACTGATCGCCGGTCAATTCACATTCGATCCCAAGCCCTGCAAGTAAACCAGAAAGTAAACGGACAGATGTGCCAGAGTTACCCAAATTCAGTACTTCCCCAGGTGCTGAGAGGCCACTCTTGCCAACCCCATTTACAAGAACCTCGTTTTCTGAGGTGCGTTGAATTTCAACCCCCATCGCTTTAAACGCCGCCATAGTTACCAATGTATCTTCACTATCCAAAAACCCGGTGATACGACTTTGTCCATCCGCAATGGCAGCCAGCATCAATGCGCGGTGAGAGATTGATTTATCTCCTGGTACACGAAACTTACCGCTAAGTTTGCCGCCAGGTGAAATGAAGTAACTAATCATGCCTTGGAATCATGTTTTTGATAGATGAGAACGCGTGTATTATTCACGGTTACTATTCAGGAGAATCGTTTCGCTTCTTTCTTTGATCAGTAAACTTATCTCTTGAAGTCTTGGCCCTTTCAAATATATTCAACAACGCATCACTATCGTCATTCTTGATGGCTTCTCTGATACTATTTAGATGCTGATCGAACTGGTCCATCACCTTCAGGAGTTGTTCGCGGTTTGAAAAACATATGTCGTGCCACATACTTGGATGACTCGAAGCAATCCTGGTGAAATCTGCAAAACCACCCGCCGCAAACTCAAAAATCCTATCCCGTTCCTGCATCCCTGATAAACAATCAACCAGTGCATAAGCAAGCATATGTGGTAAATGGCTGGTTGCTGCCAGGATCCCGTCATGTCGTTCCACATCTAAACTAACGACTTCTGCACCAGTCAGTTTCCACATGTCTATAATAACATTCAGCGCTTCATGTTCTGTATCAGCAACGGGTGTGAGGATAACGCGATGCGCATCAAATAATTCTGCAAATGAGGCTTCGACACCGCTCGCTTCTTTCCCTGCAATGGGATGTCCGGGGACAAAACGCGTAAACAACCTCCCCAAGTTTCCTCTCGCGGATTCGACAATTTTCCCTTTCGCACTGCCGACATCGGTGACAACAACAGTCTGCTTGAGGGAATCTGACATGGCCGCAAATAATGAGTCAGCCGTTGATAGCGGTGTTGCCAATACGACAATATCGGCATCATTCACGACTTCTTTAATATTCAGGCTGTAGGTATCTATTACACCCAACTGGACAGCTTTTTTCAGATTATCTTCATTACGTCCATAGCCGACAACCGTCTTTACCGCGTTGACTTTTTTCAGTGCGCGCGCGAGTGATCCACCAATTAGACCGACACCGATGATTGCTAATCGCCTGGCTATAAGATTGGCTATCATGGCGCTGCAATCATTCCTGTTAATACTTTATCAAGTGCATTGATAAATTTCTCATTCTCTTCTTCCAGACCAACGGTTATCCGGAGATGATTTGGCAACCCATAATTATCAACTGGTCTTACGATAACACCTTCATAGAGTAGTTTTTTGTATATTTCCATGCCGGATTGTTCGACATTAATACAGATAAAATTTCCGACTGAGGGAATGTATTGCAGCCCCATTCCATCGAAAGCACTTGTCAACTGTTGCATTCCAGTCTGATTCAATTTGGCACTCTGTTGCAGATGTTCACTATCATCCAGAGCTGCCTCAGCGGCAGACAAGGCCAGACTATTCACATTAAAAGGTTGCCTGACCCGGTTCATCAGAACGGCGATGTCTTTGTGTGAAATACCATAACCAATTCTCAGGCCAGCAAGACCAAAGGCCTTTGAGAAAGTACGAGTCACGAGCAAATGTGGAAATTCATTCACCCATTGAACACAATTGGGATAATCATCCTCTTGTACATATTCAAAATAGGCTTCATCCAGAACAACCACTATATGCTCAGGACTAGATTCAAGCAATGTCCTTAATTTTTGTTTATCCAACCACGTTCCGGTTGGATTATTCGGATTTGCAATAAACATGACTCGTGAGTTTTTATTGATCGCCGCCTGCATCGCAACGGCGTCATGTCCCCAATCTTTCGCCGGAACCACAACCGCCTTCGCTCCAACCGCCTGTGTCACTAGGGGATAAACGGCAAAAGCATGATCTGAAAAAATAATTTCATGTTGTGGTTCAGTAACTGCCCTTGTAATGAGTTCAAGAATTTCACTGGAACCATTGCCTATGGTGATCTGATCTACGCTAACGTCATGATACTTTGCCAACGCCAATTTTAGACCATGAGCATTACCATCTGGATACCTGGATAACTCTGATATGGATAATATAGCTTGCTTTGCTTTCACTCCCGGACCGAGTGGATTTTCGTTTGAGGCCAACTTGATAATGTTATCAATACCAAGCTCGCGTTCCAGTTCCTCTACGGGTTTACCTGGCTGATAAGGTTGCAAACCAGCAACACCGGGAGTGGCCAATTTGAACAAATCACAGGCCATCATCTTCCAACCAAATCTACTAGAATTGGGCGCATTAGATATGAATCCATTAGACCCAGGCAATCCCCAAATATTTTTTCACGTATGAAGTTTGACATTTTTTGCAAGCAGAATGTAGTTAACAATGCTGCATGCACACATACGGCCCATTACAAGACAGCACGGGGATACGAGCCTAACAATTTCACCATAGAGGCACGACCATTAAGTTTGTCCAGAGCAAGTGCCACTGAAGCTTCCTCAGCATGGCCCTCGATATCGACAAAGAATACATATTCCCACATGCCCTTGCTCGATGGCCGTGATTCAATACGGGTTAGACTAACGCCGTTATCAGCAAAACAGGCAAGCATCTCTTGCAAGGCGCCGGGTTTGTTCGGCGTTGTAAAAAGTAAGGAAGTCTTGTCATTGTCACTGGGTAAGGTCTCGTGCTGACCCAAAACGAGAAACCGGGTTGTATTGTCGGTTTCATTCTCGATATTTTTCATCAACACGGAAAGCTTATAATTTTCAGCTGCTGTTTCACCTGCGATGGCTGCAGTATTTTCTTCGTCCGCAGCAAGACGTGCTGCCTCGGCATTACTGCTCACAGAAATACGTTCTGCTTTTAATAAATGGACATCCAGCCAGGCGCGACATTGTGCGAATGATTGTTGATGTGAAAAAACGCGCTTAATCTGGTCGATGGAATCTTCATTGCTCAGTAAATGATGATGAATTCGTAATTCGACTTCACCACAAATCATCAGGCTGGAATTAATCAACATATCCAGTGTGTGATTCACCACGCCCTCGATTGAATTTTCTACAGGGACGACGCCATATTGACATGCCCCGGATTCCACTTCTCGAAATACCTGATCAATACTGTCCATTGCAGTCGATTTGACTGAATGACCGAAATGTTTCAATGCCGCAGCTTGTGTGAAGGTTCCTTTAGGTCCCAGGTAGGCGATATCCAGAGTTTGTTCCAGGGCAAGGCAGGCGGACATAATTTCACGAAACAAACGAGCCATTTCCTCTTCAGATAAGGGGCCAGGATTCCTGTCTATGATCTTTCTCAGCACCTGCGCTTCACGCTCTGGACGATAAAAACTATTATCGTCCGGCTGTTCACTTTTAACTCGAGCAACTTCAGTGGCAATGCGTGCACGTTCGCTAATTAACTCCAGTAGGCTTGAGTCAATCTCATCAATCTGCGCTCTTAGCTCATTTAATGTTGTATCATCAGACATGAATATTCAAGATTTAAGTCATTTCAGTCGAGTTAAAATATCAGCCATTATACTGGCGCTCAAATTCCTGCATAAAGGCAATCAGCGCATCAACACCTTCCTCAGGCATGGCATTGTACATACTGGCACGCATGCCTCCGACGCTACGATGGCCTTTCAGCGCAACCAGCCCATGATCTTTTGCATCACTGACAAATTTTTCGTCTAACGAATCATCAAATAGTGTAAATGTCACGTTCATATTAGAACGATATCTTGGATCGACGGGGTTGTGATAAAAATCAGATTCATCAATTGCCTGATACAATTTGCCAGATCTTATGTGACTCAATTTTTCCATGGCTTTCAGTCCACCTTGCTGTTTGACCCATTTCAATACCAGACCTGACATATACCAACTGAAGGTGGGCGGCGTATTGATCATTGAGTCATTTTTTACCTGGACAGCATAGTCATACATGCTGGGGATATGCTTCGGGGCATGACCAATCAAATCTTCGCGAACGATGACAATCACCAGCCCTGAGGGACCAATATTTTTTTGCGCTCCCGCAAAAATGACACCATAACGCGAGACATCCAAGGGCCTGGATAACAAATTAGAAGTCATGTCCGCCACCAGAGGGACATCACCTACTTCTGGTATAGAAGGGAACTCAACCCCACTGATTGTCTCATTATCGGTGTAATACACATAAGCAGCATCAGGATTCAATGACCATGCTTTCTGTTCAGGGATAGACATCACTTGTCCATCTTCCTCGGCAATGACATTAACCTTACAGAATCGTTCTGCTTCTTTCACCGCCTTTCCAGACCAGATGCCAGTGTGGAAATAGTCAGCTGTATTTTTGTCCGCAAGCAAATTCAAAGGCACCATGGCAAACTGACTACTGGCGCCCCCCTGCAAAAAGAGCACCTTGTAGTTGTCAGGAATATCCAAGATCTCCCTGAAGTCTGCCTCTGCCTGTTT
>SMWN01000125.1 GCA_004356415.1 Gammaproteobacteria bacterium | reverse complement strand
GGTACCAGCAACCGCTGAGGGTAATCCTGCGACAATGCCTGCAAAGATGATCATGGAAATACCATTACCAACTCCACGCTCAGTGATTTGTTCGCCCAGCCACATCAGAAACAAGGTTCCTGTGACGAGTGTAGCAATCGTTGTTATTTTGAATCCGATACCTGGATCCATGACCACGGCCAAACCAGCTGCTTGCTGACTTTCCAGCAAGGTTGCCACACCAAATGCCTGAAACGTAGCCAGGAAAACCGTTCCATAACGTGTGTACTGCGTAATTTTACGCCTACCCTGCTCTCCCTCTTTTCTTAACTGTTTTAATCTTGGCTCCATCACAGTAAGCAACTGCATAATAATAGAGGAAGAGATATAGGGCATAATGCCCAAAGCAATGACTGACAGTCTTTGCAGAGCGCCACCTGAAAACATATTAAACATGTCCAGTATGGTCCCGCTCTGCTGGTCAAACATTGCCGCCAGTGCATTCGGATTTATTCCTGGTACAGGAATAAATGAACATACTCTAAAAATAAACAAGGCACCCAAAAGAAAAAATAGTCGCTGACGCAACTCTTTCAGTTTTCCTAACCCGGCCAAACCTCCGGGAATTGCTAGGTTAGATGTTGCCATTTAGTCCCCTAGAATTTTTCCGCCGGCAGCTTCAATGGCCGTACGAGCACCTTTTGTCACACCCAATCCTTGTACAGAGACTGCTTTCTCAATTTTTCCTGAAGCAATGACTTTTACTCGCTTGATATTTTTTGAGACCAGATTAGCCGCCAACAGAGCATTCAAATCAATGACTTCAGCATCGACACTCGCAAGTTCCTGCAAGCGTATCTCTGCTGTCGTGGCTGATAACCGGGAATTAAATCCTATCTTTGGAAGACGACGTTGCAGCGGCATCTGCCCACCTTCAAATCCCACCTTATGATAGCCACCTTTTCTTGACTTCTGGCCTTTTTGACCACGACCGCATGTCTTGCCAGAACCACAACCAATACCTCGACCTACACGTTTTGCTGCTGGCTTGGATCCTGCCTGTGGTTTTAATGTATTCAGTCGCATTTTTATGCTTCCTCAACGGCCAGCAGATAATTTACTTTGTTTATCATGCCGCGATTTTCCGGTGTATCCTGGACCGTAACGGTATGTCCAATTCGCCGTAATCCCAGGCCCTTCACACATGCCTTGTGAGTAGCCAAGCGCTTAT
This sequence comes from Gammaproteobacteria bacterium, assembly GCA_004356415.1. Lineage (GTDB taxonomy): Bacteria > Pseudomonadota > Gammaproteobacteria > Eutrophobiales > Eutrophobiaceae > SMWN01. Next base: position 7,741 of record SMWN01000125.1, on the reverse strand, counting down.
TGATACTACGTTTCAAGGTTACACTTATCTGTTTCTTTTTTGCCATGTCTAATCTAACCCAGTCTAATCCAGTATTTCTTCAACTGATTTTCCACGTTTAGCAGCGACTACATCCGGCGATGCGATCGATCTCAACGCATTGACAGTCGCGTGTACGACGTTTATCGGGTTTGTCGAACCAATCGACTTTGCCAGCACATTATGCACACCCGCAACTTCAAAGACTGCACGCATAGGACCACCAGCAATAATTCCGGTACCCTCTGAAGCAGGCTGCATATAGACCTTTGCCGCACCATGGGTCCCCGTAATTGCATAATGCAGAGTCCCCTCATTCAAAGCGACTGGAGCCATGTTTTTACGCGCATTCTCCATCGCTTTCTGAATAGCAATCGGTACTTCTTTAGCCTTACCTCGGCCAAAACCAACCTTGCCATTACCATCACCAACAACGGTAAGTGCCGTAAAACCAAATTGTCTGCCGCCCTTAACTACCTTGGCGACGCGATTAACGTGAACCAGCTTTTCCAGCAGATCTTCGTTTCCTGTGATTGAATCAGTAACAGCCATTTATCAAAAACCTCTAGAATTCCAAACCTTGTGCACGTGCGGCATCAGCCAATGCCTTAACACGTCCATGAAATTTAAACCCAGAACGGTCAAAAGCCACCTGTGTGACTCCTGCCTTTTTTGCACGTTCCGCCAATTTCTTGCCCACAACAATGGCCGCATCAACATTGCCACTATATTTGACATCACCCCTGATATCTTTATCTAATGTCGAAGCACTCGCTAGTACTTCAGAACCGTTTGCTGCGATGACCTGCGCATACACATGTTTCGGCGTTCTGTAGACACATAAACGACTCAGGCCCCCGATCCTGATGCGAGCTCGGGTACGTTTTGCACGTCTTAGTCTTGATTGTTTTTTACTTTTCATTGTTTCTTACTCTTTGTTACTTAGCTCTTTTTACTTATGTCTTTTTAGCTTCTTTACGGACAACATTTTCATCTGCATAACGAATACCTTTCCCCTTATAAGGCTCTGGCGGACGATACGCCCTTATTTCTGCTGCCACTTGACCAACCTTTTGCTTGTCCATTCCTTTAACGACAATTTCTGTCTGACTTGGCGTCTCAATGGTAATTCCTTCAGGAATTTCAAATTTAACAGGGTGTGAAAAACCAAGGGTTAAATCCAGAACCTTACCCTGTACCTGTACACGATAACCCACGCCGATGATCGTCAATTTACGTTCAAAACCAACGGTGACACCAGTGACAATGTTTTGCAGCAATGCACGTGTTGTTCCCGCCAATGCATTCGCTGACTTAGAATCGTCATTTGCTGCCGTTTTTAACTGATTACCATCTTGCGTCACACTCACCAGGGGATGCAGATTGTGTTGCATTTCTCCTTTACTGCCCTTTATTGTGATGGTACTTTCGGCAATACTGAACTCAGTACCAGAAGGTAACTCAACAGGATTGTTTGCTACTCGTGACATCGTTTTAACCTATCAAGAAACAACACACAACACTTCGCCACCAATGCCCTGTGCTCGGGCGCTTCTGTCGGTCATCACACCTTTTGATGTGGAGACAATGGCGATACCCAAACCACCAATAACCTTTGGCAGTTCATTTTTAGATCGATATCTTCTAACACTTGGACGACTGAAACGTTTCAGCATTTCAATTACAGGTCTGCCTTCAAAATACTTTAGTTCAATGGTCAACGTCTTCATGATGTCACCTTCCACTGCATATTCTGTGATGTAACCTTCTTCTTTAAGAATATTTGCCACAGAAACCTTGAGCTTGGATGAAGGCATACTTACAGTTGCTTTTGATCTGGCCAGATTATTTCTGATTCTTATCAACATATCGGCTAATGGATCTTGCATACTCATATCTATTTCTCCTACCAACTAGCCTTAACCAGACCTGGAACATCACCACGCATGGCTGCTTCACGCAGTTTGTTTCTAGAAAGCCCAAACTTACGGTAATAACCGTGCGGACGTCCGGTCAAATTGCACCTGTTGCGTTGTCTCACTGGACTGGAGTCACGTGGCAACATGTTCAGCTTTTCTCTTGCTATCCTTCGTTCTTCTTCACTGAGTGACATATTTTTAATCTGAGCCTTCAACTCTTCGCGTTTGGCTGCATATTTCTTGACCAACTTTGTACGCTTTAGCTCACGATTAATCATTGAAACCTTTGCCATATCGACCTCAAATATTATTTACGTAATGGAAAATTGAACGCCGCCAATAATGCACGGCCTTCATCATCTGTTCTTGCGGTTGTTGTAATGGTTATATCCATGCCACGAAGTGTATCTATCTTGTCGTAATCAATTTCAGGAAAAATAATCTGTTCCTTAATACCGAGACTGTAATTACCACGCCCATCGAATGATTTCGCACTAAACCCACGAAAATCACGAATACGCGGAATGGAAATCGAAATGAGTCGATCCAGAAATTCGTACATCCGCTCTCTGCGTAAAGTTACCTTACACCCGACAGGCCAACCTTCACGAACCTTAAAATTTGCGACGGATTTTCTGGCAAGATTTACCACAGGTTTCTGTCCCGCAATTTTTGCCATATCACTGACTGCATGTTCAATGATCTTTTTATCAGCAACTGCTTCACCCAGCCCCATATTCAGTGTCACCTTTGTGATACGAGGAACCTGCATCACTGTTTTATAAGCAAACTGATCAGTCAGTTGCTTAATTACTTTTTCTTTATAAAATTCTTCTAGTCTAACCATTATATTTCCGCCTTCAGACATCTACGACTTCGTCGTTAGACTTGAAGAAGCGCACCTTTTGTCCATCTTTCAACGTTTTGACTCCGACCCGATCTGCCTTGGCCGATACTGGATTCCAGATAGCTACATTCGATATATGTAATGGCATTTCTTTTTCAACAATACCGCCCGGTGTTCCTTGCATTGGATTCCCTTTGGTATGACGTTTCACCATATTTATATTTTCGACAATGACCTTTTCCAGTTCTTGCATCACTTTCAATACAACACCACGTTTGCCTTTGTCCTTTCCGGCCAGAACAACGACCTCATCACCTTTACTAATCTTACGCATTTTCTATAAAACCTCGGGTGCTAGAGACACAATCTTCATAAATTCAGCGCTTCTTAATTCACGCGTTACCGGACCAAAAATCCGAGTACCTATAGGCTGACGCTGACTATTCAGTAAAACAGCAGCATTGCCATCGAACCTGATCAGTGACCCATCAGAACGGCGAACACCTTTACGAGTTCTTACAACAACCGCATCATAGAGTTCACCTTTTTTAACTTTACCCCGTGGGATGGCTTCCTTCACTGTCACTTTAATGACATCACCAATTCCGGCGTAGCGTCGCTTGGAACCACCAAGAACCTTAACGCACATCAGCCGGCGCGCACCACTATTATCTGCGGCATCCAGCATGGTCTGCATTTGTATCATCTACGCTACTCCTCTGCTCTCTAGATTCCTTGAGTCTTGGTAACTACTTTTTGCAGCTTCCAAAACTTGTTTTTTGAAATAGGTTTTGATGCTTCAATAACAACCACATCACCTTCCTTACATTCATTGTTTTCATCATGCGCCATAAATTTTGATGAGCGCCTGATATATTTCTCGTACAAAGGATGTTTTACCTTCCTTGAGACCAGTACTGAAATGGTCTTATCCATTTTATTACTAATCACCTGACCCGTGATTGTCTTGGCTGTTTTTTGTATTTCACTCATCAACTATTACCTGTTGCCATCTCAGCGATTACTGTTTTCACTCGCGCTATCGTGCGACGTACACGTTTCACTTCACTTGGTTTCCCCAATTGTCCGGTGCCTTTTTGCATACGCAAATTAAACTGCTCGCGTAGCAGCTCTAACAGTAAAGCATCCAGTTCTTCAGATTTCTTTTGTCTTAATTCCACAGCTTTCATCACATTATCGTCCTGCTAATGAATGTTGTTTTTACAGGCAATTTTGCTGAGGCCAGTTTGAATGCCTCTCTTGCCAGGTCTTCTGGCACACCTTCAAGTTCATAGAGCATCCTGCCGGGTTGAATCTGCGCAATCCAGTATTCAACATTACCTTTGCCTTTACCCTGACGCACTTCTAATGGTTTCTTGGTAATCGGTTTATCAGGAAATATCCTGATCCAAATTTTCCCGCCACGCTTAATCTTGCGTGTGATGGTTCTACGCGCGGCCTCGATTTGACGAGCTGTAATTCGCCCACGAGTTGTCGCCTTTAAGCCGAACTCACCGAAACTCACTTTATTACTCACAGTGGCCATGCCACGATTACGACCTTTGTTTTGCTTTCTGAATTTAGTTCTTTTGGGTTGTAACACTTATCTATACCCGTCAGCTTGTAGAAACTTTTTCTATGGCTTCAGCTTCTCCGCTGTATTTCTTGCCATAATCAAAAATTTCACCTTTAAATATCCAGACTTTAATACCGATGATTCCGTAGGTCGTACTTGCTTCTGCAACCCCGTAATCAATATCGGCCCTCAATGTGTGTAATGGCACACGACCCTCTCTGTACCATTCAGAGCGCGCAATTTCTGCACCATTCAATCGTCCTGCTACATTTATCTTGATACCTTCAGCACCTATTCTCATGCTGTTGGTTACTGCACGTTTCATTGCACGTCTGAACATAATTCTTCGTTCAATCTGTGATGCAACATTCTGTGCGACCAATGTGGCATCCAGTTCCGGTTTACGAATTTCCTCAACACTCACCTGGGCTGGGATACCCATTATATTTGATATGGCGATACGTAAACGGTCAATATCTTCGCCTTTTTTACCAATCACAATTCCTGGGCGTGCAGTGTGAATAATCACCCGTGCATTGTTCGCCGGACGCTCTATCTGTATACGACTTACTGATGCACTTGCCAGTTTCTTTTGTAAGTATTCACGTACTTTTAAATCTGTATGCAGGAAATTAGGATAATCTTTGGAATCGGCATACCATGTCGATGTCCAGTCTTTAACAATCCCTAACCGCATTCCCGTTGGATGTACTTTTTGACCCATTACACTCTTACCCTTCCGTCTCGGAGACAGTCACTTTTACGTGGCTGGTTCGCTTTATAATTCTGTCCGCACGACCTCTTGCCCTGGTACGTAACCGTTTCATTGTTGGACCCGCATCAACAAGGATTTCGGAAATCTTCAGTTCATCAATATCAGCACCATCATTATGCTCTGCATTTGCTATCGCTGATTCGAGTACTTTCTTTATGACAGTCGCTGCTTTTTTGTTACTGAATGCAAGTACATCCAATGCTTTTTCCACAGGCAAGCCCCTTACCTGATCCGCAACCAGGCGCATCTTTTGCGGAGAAAGTCTTGTGTTACTCAATTTCGCTGATGTCGACATCATAAACCCCAATAAGTTACCTTATCCTTAATTAACTTTTCCGATCCGCAAGGTGACCCCTGAATGTACGGGTCACTGCAAATTCACCCAATTTATGACCGACCATATTTTCAGTAATGAAAACAGGCATGTGGTCACGCCCGTTATGTACTGCTATGGTCAAGCCAACCATATCGGGCAACACCATGGAACGGCGAGACCAGGTCTTTATCGGACGTTTATCATTCGCTGCTCTTGCTGCATCAATTTTCTTTGCTAAATGATGATCAACAAATGGGCCTTTTTTAATTGAACGTGGCATCTATTCTTTCCGTTATTTCTGACGTCTGCGTACGATTAAATTATCTGAACGCTTGTTTTTACGAGTTTTATAACCTTTCGTTGGCACACCCCAAGGAGTCACTGGATGACGACCGCCCGAGGTTCTTCCTTCACCACCGCCATGAGGATGATCAACAGGGTTCATCGCAACACCCCGCACTGTTGGGCGTATACCGAGCCATCTCTTGGCACCAGCCTTACCCAGTGATCTAAGTGCGTGCTCACCATTACCAACTTCACCAATTGTCGCACGACATTCGGCTAATACTTTTCTCATCTCACCTGAACGCATCCTTAATGTTGCATAACTACCTTCACGTGCAACTAACTGCACACTGGCACCTGCACTTCTCGCCATTTGTGCACCTTTGCCAGGCTTCATTTCGACGCAATGAATCGTGGTGCCTAGAGGAATATTACGCAACGGCAAACAGTTACCTGCCTTAATCGGCGCAGATTCACCCGACATCACCTCATCACCTTCCTTGATCCCCTCTGATGCTATAATGTAACGTCGCTCACCATCGGCATACAACAACAAGGCAATGTGTGCTGTTCTATTCGGGTCATATTCAATATGCTCTACCTTCGCCGCAATACCGTCCTTATTACGTTTGAAATCAATAATACGATAACGCTGTTTTGCACCACCACCACGATGACGTACCGTGATGCGTCCATTGTTGTTGCGTCCTGAGTTCTTACTTTGCTTTTCAAGCAAGGGTTCGAAAGGCGCACCCTTGTACAGATCAGGCGTCACGACCTTGACTTGTGAACGGCGTCCGGCAGAGGTCGGTTTTGGTTTAATTAATGCCATAATTCAGTCACAGTACTTCACTATGCTCCCATGAAATCAATATCAAATCCGGACTTCAGCTTCACGTAAGCTTTCTTCCAGTCTGGACGTTTACCCGGTTCACGCTTAAATATTTTGTTTTTCCCTTTAACGTTGCTCACCTGAACAGATTCAACTTCAACCTTAAAAAGCAGCTCAATTGCATTTTTAATCTCAGGTTTAGTTGCACTTTTAAGTACCTTGAAGACGAATTGATTGTATTTCTCTCCGACTAGCGTGCTCTTTTCAGTAACGCGTGGTTCCAGCACAATTTTCATTAATTTTTCCTGACTTAAGTTTCCATGGTTTATTTCTCCATGGTTTATTTCTTTTGCGCTCATGCCAGCAACTCCTCTACTCTTGTAAGAGCACCCTGAGTCATTAACACCTTTTCATATCCAATCAACACATAGGGATTAATCTCTTCAGTATCTACAACATCGACATGGGGAATATTTCTTGTCGACAGAAACAGATTTTCGGACACTTCGTTTGTCACTATCAACACATCACTCAAATCCAGTGTTTTTAATCGTGCCACCATGTCTTTTGTCCTCGGTTCAGCAACCGAAAACTCATCAATCACTATCAGCCTGTCCTGACGGACCAGTTCAGCGAGAATAGAACGCATCGCACCACGATACATTTTTTTATTCAGCTTCTGAGAATAGTCCTTTGGTCTTGCTGCAAAAGTAACACCACCACCACGCCATATCGGGCTGCGTATGGTTCCCGATCTGGCACGGCCTGTGCCTTTTTGTCTCCAGGGTTTTCTACCGCCACCACGTGCATCCGAGCGCGATTTCTGCGCCCTGGTACCTGCCCTTGAACCGGCCATAAATGCAGTTAGTGCCTGATGGATGAGTGCTTCGTTATACTCTGTTGCAAAAATACTATCTGCAACGGTGACCTTCCCATCCTTCTTTTTACCTGATTGTCTTAATTTTAATTCCATAACGAACCCTTAATAATTGACTTTTCAGGCACGAGCCTTTACTGATGGTTTGATAATCACTTTGCCACCTTTGGCACCTGGTACTGCACCTTTGATTAGCAAAAGGTTTCTCTCGCTATCTACTCTGACAACTTCAAGGTTTTGCACAGTTCTTTTCACATTACCCATGTGACCTGCCATTTTTTTACCCTTGAACACGC
>SMWN01000124.1 GCA_004356415.1 Gammaproteobacteria bacterium | reverse complement strand
CCAGTGTGATTCTTCCAAAATATGAAGTTTATAAAAGATTGATACCAGACCTGTTGAATTTGTTTCTGAACGATAAATATATTCACCATTATCAAGTCGACTTAAACTGCGTTGCATTTTTGCTACTTCTATACCTTTTTTGAATATCGTATAAGACGCTTCAAAAGGCGGTGGCAGGTTCTCTTCTGCGCGTAACTGTGAAGCACAGGCCAGTAAAATTATCAGAAATATTTGTATTGGTTTTTTCATAGTAAACAGTTGCAATGGAGTACTAAGACAAGCATTCGATGGTAATATTCGTCCTCAAGTGAAAGATTAGTGAGACTTTATAACGGTAAATGGTTGTCAACAACAAATGAAGCAGATATTTACACCAGATAACAAAGCCAGGGTGCTCATTGCCGGAGATGTCATTCTGGACAGGTATCTCTATGGTGAGACGACACGAATATCACCCGAAGCGCCGGTTCCTGTGGTTCATGTGAAAGAAACTGAGGAGCGCCCGGGTGGGGCAGGTAATGTTGCGCTAAATATTTCGAAATTAGGGGTGCAATCATGTCTAGTGGGTGTCACCGGGAAAGATGATTCAGCTGATAGATTGGAAGCATGCCTGTCCGATGAGGGTGTTGAATGTCAGTTCATTCGTCAAGACGGCTTTCATACAGTGACGAAATTAAGAATCTTGAGTCAGCATCAACAATTGATTCGGCTGGATTATGAGTCAAATACGTCTGAAATTGATGTAGGAAAAATTAGCGAATTATTTGTTCAGCAATTAAAAGAAACAAATGTCGTTGTCCTGTCAGATTATGCTAAAGGAAGTTTGTTGGGCATAGAAAAACTTATTCAGCATGCAAGAGATAATGGATGTACCGTTCTGATTGATCCAAAAGGCACTGATTTTACACGGTATCAGGGAGCGAATGTTTTAACGCCAAATCTTAAAGAGTTTGAGACTGTTGTTAATGGGTGTGATGGCGTTGATGAAATTGTTTCAAAGGGTAAAGATTTATGCGAGACACTCAGCCTGGAAGCATTGTTGATTACAAGAGGTAAGGATGGGATGACATTGATTCGTCCGGCTGAGTCGGCCGTCCATTTTCCCTCTCGTGCACTGGATGTTTTTGATGTGACTGGCGCCGGCGATACAGTCATCGCGACATTGGCCGCTGCGATCGCGTCGGGTCATGACATGGTTCATGCAACTGCTTTGGCCAATGAGGCTGCGGGTCTTGTTGTTGCAAAACTGGGGACAGCTTATGTGACAGTGGATGAATTAAATCATGCTGTCATGGAACATCATGTTAAAAATAAAGGCATATTGGATAATGTTCGCTTAATGAGCGTGGTCAATGAAATTAAAAAACAGGGTGAAACGCTGGTTATGACGAATGGGTGTTTTGATATTCTGCACGCAGGACATGTGCAATATTTACAGCAGGCAAAACAGTTGGGGGACTACTTGTTGGTCGCCGTGAATGACGATGCTTCTGTATCCCGGATGAAAGGCAATGATCGCCCCGTTAATAAATTAGAGGATCGCATGCTTGTATTAGATGCGCTTGAATCAGTGGATTGGGTCATTTCTTTCGCCGACGATACCCCGGAAGATCTGATAAATAAGGTTTTGCCAGATATTCTGGTGAAAGGTGGAGATTATCAGGTGGATGAAATCGCAGGTGCTGACTCAGTAATAAAAAATAAGGGTGAAGTTCGAATACTCCCCTTACTTAAAGGTTGTTCGACCAGCCACATTATTGAGAGTGTCAGGACTGGAGAGAAATAAAACCGATGATTATTGTTACTGGGGGTGCAGGTTTTATAGGAAGCAATCTTGTCATGGCTTTAAATAGTAAAGGCAAGACAGATATATTGCTTGTGGATGATCTGACGGATGGGGTCAAGTTCAGAAATCTAGTTGATTGTCAGGTGATGGATTATCTTGACAAAGATGATTTTCTACAATTTGTAAAGCAGGAAAAGAATTTTGGGGAGAAGATTGAAGCGATTTTTCATCAAGGTGCCTGTTCTACGACCACCGAATGGGATGGTCGTTATATGATGGAAAATAATTACACATATTCAAAGGAATTGCTGCATTACTGTTTGAAACTTAGGATCCCTTTTATTTATGCTTCCAGTGCCGCGGTTTATGGTACTGGTAAGAATTTCAAGGAAACGAAGGAAAACGAAACACCAGTAAACGTTTATGGCTACTCAAAATATTTATTTGATGAATACGTCAGGCGAATTGAAATCAATCCCGAAAGTCAGGTGCCAAAAAGTCAGGTGATTGGATTGCGTTACTTCAATGTCTATGGGCCACGGGAGCAGCATAAAGGATCAATGGCCAGCGTTGCCTGGCATTTAAACCAGCAGATCAAAGCGACAGGCAAGGTCAGATTATTTGAAGGGAGCGATGGGTACGCAAATGGTGAACAGCGCCGTGATTTTATCCACGTTGATGATGTTGTGAATGTTAATCTCTGGATGTTGGAAAGTGGATGTTGTGGCATTGTCAATGTGGGGACGGGCGTGAGCCGACCATTTAACGATGTTGCCAAAGCGATTATTGCCTGGCATGGCAAAGGAGATATTGAGTACATCAGGTTTCCCGAACATCTGCAAGGCAGTTATCAAAGTTACACAGAAGCAGACATAAATTCGTTGAGGGAAATGGGTTACAAAAATGATTTTTTATCTGTTGAAGATGGCGTGAAACGATATCTCGATATTCTAAATACATAAATACAACGAGATATTCAACTTAGAATTACTCCGAGATCAACCCATTGAGAATAGCCTATTCTATTGTCCTCTATTTGCTAGCTCCTCTGGTCGTATTCCGATTATTCTGGCTTGGCTCCCGGAATCCTGATTACAGGAGTCGTTGGACAGAGCGATTTGGTTTTCCGGATAAAATCATATCTCACGACAAGATGATCTGGCTGCATGCAGTTTCTGTTGGGGAAGTACAGGCAGCGAGGCCACTGGTGAATGCTTTGCTGGAAGAGTATCCGGATTTCAGGATTTTAATCACCACCATGACGCCGACGGGTGCTGATTGCGTTAGACAATATTTTGCAGATACTGTTGAACACTTTTATCTTCCTTATGATTTGCCGATGTCCGTTAAACGTTTTCTGTCCATTATTGACCCGATTATATTAATCGTAATGGAAACGGAATTGTGGCCAAATTTGTTTCACTATTGTCAGGAAAATAATGTCCCTGTCGTTGTGGTCAATGCACGCATGTCTGAAAGATCAGCTAAAGCTTACCGACGCCTGTCATCATTAACACAGTCAACGCTTAAAAATATTTCGTTAATTATAGCTCAGGGACAAAAGGATGCGGAAAGATTGATAGCCCTCGGTGCTGACAGAGAGAAAGTTAAAGTTACTGGAAATTTGAAATTTGATATAAATTTTCCTCATAGTGTTTCCGAACAAGCACAAGCAATAAGAAGATATCTTTCAGTGAACAGACCCGTCTGGATAGCAGCCAGTACCCATGAAGGTGAAGAGAGAATTATACTGGACGCTTTTGCTAAAATTCTAGAAAAACAATCGCAGTGTTTACTTGTGATCGTACCGAGACATCCTGAGCGCTCACCAGGTATCAAGACATTATGCAATAGACGAAATCTTAAAGTACTGTGTAAAACCGAAAACGCGGTGTGTGATGAAAGTATACAGGTTTTCATCCTTGATACGCTGGGTGAATTACCAATGTATTATGCAGCAGCTGATGTCGCATTTGTCGGGGGTAGTTTTACGGAAATCGGTGGTCATAATATGTTAGAGCCAGCTAGCCTGGGGGTGCCAGTGATTATGGGACCGCATGTTTTTAATTTTCAGGAAATCAGCCAACTATTGCTAGACGAAAGAGCTGCATGGAAAGTTTCCTGTGCAAATGAACTATCCAGCAGGGTTTGTGGTCTACTGGACGATGCGAATTTAAGGCATAATACTGGTGAACGAGGCAGGAATATCGTTTTGAAAAACCGTGGAAATGTTGAAAATGTGATGAAATTATTACGGGATTTTTTCCGGACTTCTGTGGCTTAGAGTACATCAGGATTCTAACTGGGTATAATGTCCGAAATTCCTTAGGTGATCAGCCTGTATAGGATAATTATCGGATATAAATAATGTAAAATTTGGAGATATGAGAAATGCGTTTAATTAAAGTTGTTCCCTTTATACTACTGTTGGGTTTTTCATCGGTGGTTAGTGCTAATGATTTTCCGACACGTGACCGGGTTGAGTATGTGCTTTTTTGCCTTCAGGATCTTGGTAGAAACTCCATGGACGATTTACAAACATGTTCATGCCGGATCGACTCAGTCGCATCAGCCATGTCGTTTGAATCATATGGTTGGGCAGTGACCTATGACCGCAATAAAAGGATGACAGGTGAAAAGGGCAGCGTCTTCAGGGATAACAAGGCCGGCAAAAGATTATCGAAACAGCTAGCGGCGGCTAATGAGTCAGCTAATGGCCATTGTAAACAGGTTGTGCAGATTGTGGCGCCGACAGACCTGACAGGGGATAAAAGATACAAAAGGTACGATGAGGAGCAAAAGTTACAATAAAATTAATAGAGGTACCCTCAAGTAAGTTGGAGCGTAATGTAGTCAAGGCATAAGCATTAACAATAAAAAAGGGTGGCAAAGCCACCCTTTTTTGCGGGGTCCACGGTTTATGAAATTACATGGAATTTATAGCGTAACTGCATGTGTTGCTTTAAATTTATTATTCTTGGTATCAACAGCCTCAACGACCATGTCAGCTTCCTTTTCTGGATTGAAAAAGAAACGAAAACTTGGATCCTGACTGACAGCAAACGTCAGAATTGCTTTCATTACCAGTTTACCGTCATAGCTTATCTTAAGTTCTTTAATGAAATGGGGGGGTGGTTTAACGCCGGTTCTGACGCTTGCCCCAAGACCCGTGATATTTGGGTGACTAATTTTAAGCTGCATCAAATTAGCCTCTCCTAGGGCAACATCACCAATCGTATTTATTTTCATTTTGCCCATACGCTTCAGTGATTCTTCTACACTTGCACCAAGGGGTTCAGAACAACCACCAAGCGAACGGATGAAAGATT
>SMWN01000123.1 GCA_004356415.1 Gammaproteobacteria bacterium | reverse complement strand
TCTTTGTTATTGATCCCTGCGAGAGATCTGATCACTTTCATCATTCGGATCGTGAGTTTCATGGGGAATTCGATTGAATGGCGAAACTACACTTTTTCAGTAGATGATGATGGCGTAATGCATGAGAATGTAGAAACAGACACAAAACTACTAATAAAAGATATTGGTCAAAGAAATAGCTAAGAACACAACATAAACTACAGAATCTGATTCTGTAAGTTAATGAATAAAGAATAGGAGTCCCGCCGTGATGTTGAAGACATTATTTTTAAACCCTCCTTCCTTTAATGGATTTGATGGAGGCGCTGGCTCTCGTTATCAGTGCACACGAGAAGTAAAATCTTTCTGGTACCCCACATGGTTAGCTCAACTGTCAGCCTTGGTCGAAGGCAGTCGTTTGATCGATGCGCCAGCAAGAGATATGTCACTGGACGAGATTTTACCACTGGCCAATGATTATGAATTCCTGGTGCTTTACACAAGTACCCCTTCTTTTCCAAATGACGTAAAAATTGCTGAAGCATTCAAGCAAGCAAACCCAAAATTAATCATCGGTTTTTGTGGTCCTCATGTTGCCGTGAACCCTGACCATACCGTACTTGCCTCTGATGCCATTGACTTTGTTGCTGGCAATGAATTTGATTTTACCATCAAGGAAATTGCTGAGGGACGACCACTTGAAGAAGTAGATGGAATTATTTACAAGGAAGATGGCAAACCGGTTCACAATAAAGATCGCGCCTTGATTGAGAACATGGATCAACTGCCGTGGGTCACTAAAGTCTATAAAGAAAACCTGGTGACGGAAGACTACTACAATGGCTATATGCTACATCCATATATGTCTTTCTATACTGGCAGAGGTTGTAAATCTCGTTGTACATTCTGTCTCTGGCCACAAACGATTTCTGGTCATAATTACCGCACGCGTTCAGTTGATAATATTATTGGGGAGTTAACTTATGCTCGAGATAACTTCCCTGAGGTCAAGGAATTTTTCTTCGACGATGACACGCTGACTGACAATATTGAACAAGTAGAAGCATTGGCCAGGGAAATTGGCAAGCTGGGTATCACCTGGTCTTGTAATGCAAAGGCCAATGTCCCTTACGAAACGCTCAAAATCATGAAAGACAATGGTTTGCGTCTCTTGCTGGTCGGCTACGAATCCGGCAACCAGCAAATTCTTGTTAACATCAAGAAAGGCATCAGAACGGATATTGCACGGCAATTCACCAAGGACTGTCATAGTTTGGGTATCCTGATTCATGGTACTTTTATTGTCGGACTGCCAGGTGAAACAAAAGACACCATTGAAGAATCTATTAAATACGCCCAGGAACTGAACCCACAAACCATTCAGGTATCACTACCTGCGGCCTATCCTGGGACTTTCCTCTACAAGCAGGCAATAGAAAACGGCTGGCTGATTGATGATACGACATTGGTTGGTGATGATGGTGTTCAACATTCAGTGCTGAATTATCCACATCTACCGAGTGCAGATATCTTTGAGGCAGTTGATAATTTCTACAAACGATTTTACTTTCGCCCGTGGAAGATGGCATCGCTGTTTTTCGAAATGTGTAAGGACTGGGAAATTATGAAGCGTCGTCTGCGCGAAGGTGTGGAATTCTTTAAATTCCTTTTCGTACGGGAGAGCACAGCTTGAAGGGCACCGCTATTAATTCATGGATAAGCCTATTAAGTCCAAAATATCCAATAGCTGCGTTACTAAGTAATTGCAATAGAACAACTATTACGATGCACATGGATGTGCAAGTGCCGCGACGACAGGATGTCGTTGAGCGGTCAATCACTTAGTGCCTTACCCTTAAATATTTTGAATCTCAATATTATCTCACCCAGTACTAATAGCGGTGCCCCGAAAAAATTGATCGTGACGGGTGATGATTTTGGTCTGTCAGTTCCCATCAATGAAGCTGTTTCCCAGTCGCATCAAAAGGGCATTCTTACATCAACCAGTTTAATGGTTGCTGCGCCAGAGGTAGATGATGCTGTCGCGCGCGCCAGGGAATTGCCTACCCTCAATGTCGGTTTGCATCTGGTATTGTCCAATGGCCGTTCGTGTCTGCCTGCTAGCGATATTCCGGATCTTGTGAATGCCGATGGAAAATTTTCAAACAATCTTGTGATTAGCGGGTTCAAGATGTTTTTCATGGCAAAGATGAAACAACAATTGAAAGATGAGATAAGGGCACAATTTGAGGCATTTAAAGCAACAGGATTGCGTCTTGATCATGTAAACACACATAACCATATGCATCTTCATCCCACCGTCTTTGACGCAATCATCGAGGTAGGCAAGGATTATGGAATGAATGCTGTGAGAGTCCCTGAAGAAAAACCATTGAAAGCACTCATAGACAATAACAAGGTAAAAATAACAAAATATGCAAGCTGGTTGTTCCTGAAACCGTTTACTTCCAGAATGAAAAAACAACTGCGTGAAAATAATATTAAATTCAATACGAATATTTTTGGTTTACACCACACAGGGCACATGAATCTCGATACGCTGGTTCGAATACTGCCGAATCTGGAAGATGGCCTGTCAGAAATTTATCTGCACCCTGCCACGGGACAATGGGATGATATTGATCCGGCCGTTAAAGATTATGAATTTGAGGCAGAATATAAGGCACTCATTCATCCACGTATCAAGCGTATTATCGAAAAATTCTCGATCGAGTTAACAAGTTTTCACGAGACATAGGTAGTCTTTAGGCATGGTCGGCGATTCCTGGACGCACAAAATAGCACGGGTTTGTATCCTCCCGCTCGTTAATTCTCCAATTACACCCAATCATCTCACCACGATAAGATTAATCACTGGGGTCGCAGCCTGTGGCCTGTTTGCCATAGGCACAACTGAGTGGAATCTCTATGGTGGTTGTCTATGGATACTATCCGCATTTATGGATCGCGCAGATGGTGAACTTGCCCGCGTCAGTGGCAAGACCAGTTCGTGGGGCCATAAGTATGATTATTTCTCAGATGTATTTGTCACAGCATTATTCTTTTTCAGCATCGGCATTGGCCTGAGAGACAGTACGCTATTCAATATCAATCTTGGGCTTTGGACAATTGTCATGGGAGTTACCGCATCAGCTGGTGTGATTGCCGCTGAAATCCTTGCTGAAATCATTGACCAGTCACAAAAAGATACTGGAGACAAAGCCTACGCTGGATTTGCTGGTTTCGATTTCGACGATGTCCTATACCTCTTCGCACCTGTAGTCTGGCTTAACCTGCATCTGCCTTTTCTGATTGGTGCCTCAGTGGGTGCCCCGATATTTGCCTTACTAACATGGTATCAATGTAAAAGACTTTAAACAGAGATGAATGAATTAAGGACATAAAATACGGGGATATAAATACAGGACTCACATCATGAGTATCGAAAAGGAAGCTCAGGAATTACACGGCCGATTTGAGGCTTTACTCAAAGAAGCAGCGCACAATGAAATTACACTGAAAAAATTCCAGGCATTTGAACTTGAGTTAATGAATGCAAGTTCGCTGAATAATCTGGTTGATATTCTGCTTAAGGATAGTCAGGGTGACTTTGGGTGGGATATTGTTACCCTGACACTCGTTGATCCGGAATATGAGATCCAGCGTCTTCTTGAATGTTCGGGGATAATATTGTCTGAGCACCCGGAATTAATTTTTGTCGATAATGGTGATGAACTTGAAAATATGTATCACCAGCAATTGTTTCCTATTTTGGAAACGTATCATGATGATAATCACCACCCTTTTTTTTCTTCACAAATAAAAAAACCGGATAACATCTGCTTACTTCCCCTAAGCAGAAATCATCATCTCGTTGGAAGTTATAACATTGGAAAACACACCAGTGAAAACTCCCATAAAAATGCTGCAACAGATTTTTTGCAGCATCTGGCTGCTGTCATTTCAGTAAGCCTGGAAACGAGTATTACCAAAGAACATTTACAAAACCTTGGCCTGATAGATCCTTTAACCAGAGTAAATAATAGAAGATTCTTTGACCAACGCCTGATTGAAGAAGTCACAGGTGCGATTCGTGATACTGCAGACATTAGTTGCCTGTTCATCGATATTGATTATTTCAAAAAGATCAATGATAACTACGGGCACCAGATCGGAGATAAAGTTCTCAAGGATGTCGCAAAAATAATACGTAAACAGGTACGTACCACAGATGTCGTCGCTCGATATGGAGGAGAAGAATTCACTGTACTGCTTTCACATAAGGGAAAACAAAAGGCAAAAGAAATAGCAGAAAGAATCAGGGAGATGATTGAAAAATGCACGTTCATGGGTTCCCAAAAAGAAAAGATAGCTATCACCACGTCTATTGGTATCAACACGCTCAATATAGATGAACATGAAGGTGATATAGGGAATATCGCAACATTGTTTGTAGAGCATGCAGATCGCGCGCTCTATCAGGCAAAGAATAATGGTAGAAATCGCATTGAAGTTTATACAGACGACTAGATTCCTAAGTACTGCACTTTTCCTGTGGCCAGTGGTCAATATGGCTAACTGATAAGTGATGATGCTTAAAGTAATTAAAAATATGTCAACAGGTCTGGGAACAACATTAATCTCCTTTCTGATTGTTATCTCAACGCAATCAGTCCGAGCTGACGCGCCTGACGTTGTCCTTGAAGATCTGCAAGGGAATCATCACAATGTCTCTGAGTATATTGGCCATGGCAAATGGACCCTGGTAAATGTCTGGAGTCCAACCTGCATCCAATGTCGAGTCGAAATGCCAGATTTGAATAAATTTCATCTTGAACACCGTGAAACAGATGCAACTGTGCTTGGGATTACGATTGATTTCCCCAGTTTTAAATATGGCAAGAAAGATCTCGCAGAAGCCTTTATCAAAAAATACAACATCACCTTTCCTATCCTTATGGGTGATCAGGATCTTGCATCAAAAGTAAGTGGTAAACACCTGAAGGCAATTCCCACCACCTTTTTCTTTCATCCAGAAGGTAAACTCGTTGCCCGCTGGCCGGGAATCGTTAAAAAAGAAGAACTTGAAGAATTTATTCAGCAATATAAACCAGAAACAGACGACTGGTTTGAATAAGTTTTAGCAAGCATCCCTCTACATTGAAACAGAAATAATCTTGCCTGTTAAAAAGTGTGCCATAAATAACAACAAGATTGTTCTTGTTTCCATTTTTTATATAAATGAAAAGCACTTTACTTGTAATTTTGAGATAATATAAAATATATGAATCTCACAAAAGCACAACAAAAATTTCTACGCAACAAAATACATCATATAAAACCCGTTATCTGGATCGGCCAAAATGGGATCACCGAAAGTGTTACTGCGGAGATTGAAACCGCGCTCGATCACCATGAACTGGTCAAGATAAAACTACGTGTTGGAGATAAAGCGTTAAGAAATAAAACAATTGAAGACATTTGCCGGGCGACTCACTCCTTAAATATTCAGAGTATTGGTAACATCGTTTCTATTTATCGTAGAAACGATAAACAAGCTGTGATCGACCTGCCGAAATAATCTAATCTTCTATTTTTTTGCACCAGAACACATATTGAGAGGCAAAGGTTTCCGGGTTTGCCTGCTCATAAGCATCCCATAACTCCAGATTCAGTGCCTGTTTATCTTCGGGGTAGCATTCCTGATACTTTCTGATGGTGTGAAAATCAGGAAATTCAAAACCAAGAAACTCCAGATTCAGTTGCTTTATGTAATCAGCTACCTGAACCAAGGTCAGGCGATGCTCATTGACGTGGAATATCAAATCTCGACATTCGGATACCGAATAAAAATCAGGAGAGTCAGTCACGCTCCTGACTGGATCATGTTCTGCTAGGGCAAATATAGCTTGCCTGCATAAGCGTATACCTTCTAGATTATCTGTAAATCCCTGCTGCTGAATGTATCTTCGGGTAGCAACAATTGCTTTCCTTGCATGTTCACTATATAGGCCCAGTCGCATGACGCCATTTTTTTTCAACAATCTGCACAGAACCTTCCAGCCCGCCAATGGATCCTCAAGATGATGTAGAACACCAAAGGATTCGATAAAATCAAATCGATTATTGTAATCTTTAAGATTCATGATATCGGCCTGCATAAATTCTATGTTCTCCAGCCCCATCTCTGTTGCTTTTCGCTTCGCATACGCCAGGCTGTTCATACTCAGGTCAATTGCTGTTATATTTTCATGGAGAAACCTGCGCGCATCTCTAATAGGCTGCAAGCCCGTACCACAACCTGCCACCAGAATATTGACCCTGTCAGGCAAGTTGTTATTCCCCCGCTCTGAAGCGGGAAACAACGAATATAAATAATCCGCCAAGGAGGTAGATTGTGGATGGTCACAGTAAAGCCATCTTGGATAAGGGTTTTGTTCATACTGCGCTTGAACAATAGAAGACATTTCACCAGTGATACTGGTTAATTGCTTAATGTTCTGTTTCAATTCATTTTCTGTCAGTGGCTCTTTAATCTGTCGTTTGAAAACTTCTCTGCTTGATGCTTCCGCTGATGAAGAAACCAGATCCATCAGTGAATTATCCAGATGTAAAGTGTAAAGCGGTCTGTAACAGGCATAGACAAGTACTACACAGAGTTGCTCTGAATTCCCTTGAATATTCTCATGAATTCTTTCTTCGAGTATTTTGAGCTTTGACCGTTCCGACTCGTTCTCAATATAAATATATTCATTCAAGAAACATTGAAGTGCCAGTGCAGATAGAAAACGCTCAATATTGGGCCCTATTGAATGACTCTCTAAAACAGACATCTCCAGAATTATTTTGCGTGAGGTGCTTAATATTTTTTCCAATTCTGGATCACAGATTTGTTCTCTTTCCAGATAAAGCAGGAATAGAGGATCAACCAGTAATTGATATGTCTCAGGCGATAAAGGGTTAAAAATATCCTTTTCAATCTCACCAATTAATTTACCTAGAGGGGTGAACTGCTTTAGAAAAACATTTACGTTTTTAGCCAAGGTGCCACCGTCGACACGATCCAGCTGCATACACCTGATTAAATCATCTCTTAATCGCTCATCAGTTTCAGTCACAACAACCTGTCCCAGGCAATTCGCAAGATCTGCAGTAAACAGGGAATTATCTGCTTGCAATTGGGAAGCATTCCTCAAAAAGGAAAGTGCATTGTACGGGTCTCCGGTCTCCAGTAGATAACAACCCAGATTATGATGTGCACCTGCAAAGCGATTATCGATTTCTATGGCTTTTTTGTAGGCTTTGATTGTACGTTCAAAATCATTTTTATTACGATAGACATTGCCCAAATTATTGTGAATCTCAGCAATATTACTATCAATTACCAACGCGGCTTGGTAAGCATTAGTGGCATCATCCAGTCTGTCCATAGATTTATATATCATGCCGAGCATGATGTGGGGCTCAACAGAATGATTATCCAGTGAAATCGCTTTTTTAAGCGTGGTGATTGCAGGAAGAAAATCATGCTGCTGTCGATACGTCTCGGCCAGTGCACAATAGAAGGGACCATTCCGATTATTGATAGATATTGCCTTATCAATGTATTTATGAGCACGCTCTAAATTTTGCAGTTGATTATTGAGTACTGCCAATAAGTAGTTAATCTCGGCATTCTCAGGATCAACTGAATACGCCTGTTCATAGATAATTAATGCCTGATCAAGGTGACCTGAACGATGATATTCCATCGCGGTCTTCACCATAGGACTCTGCTGTTCGGCTAATTGCTTTGAAGTATGCCCGTGACTATTTTGATGACGCTGTTTTCTGGCCATTATTTTTTATTGCCATAATTATTTTTACCAAGGGAGCAGATGAGCTAAACCTTATTAAGTACCTTATCCATCATCCTGACTGAAAGAACACGTTTCAGGTATCCAAATAAATAGGTTGGAAATGTAACGTAATAATGGGATTTTGGTTTTTTACTTTCCAGGGCATGCAGCACTTTATCAAACACAGCTTCAGGCCCCAATGTGAAAGGAAACACCGAGCCTTCAGTCTTCAATCTTTCTTCCAGTCTTTTGTAGGCCCTTTTGAAGGGACTGCGTTCAACAGAGATATTTTCCTTAAAAGCGGCCAGAGCATTTTTTCTGAATCGACTCTCAATTGGGCCAGGCTCAATGAGTGAAATATGAATATTTGTATCGACTAGCTCAAGGCGCAGGGTGTCAGTTAAGCCTTCCAGTGCATATTTAGTCGCGTTATATGCGCCCCGAAATTTCAGGGCTACAAAGCCAAGTACCGAACTATTCTGAATGATTCTTCCATACCCCTGCCTCCGCATGACGGGAAGCACTAGATTAGTAAGTTCATGTGTACCAAACAAATTCACTTCAAATTGTTGCCTTAATACGTCTCTGCTTAAATCTTCAACTGCTCCTGGCTGACCATAAGAACCATTATTAAACAATGCGTAAATTTCCCCTCCGGTTCTTTGTAAAATTATTTCAAAGGCAGAATGTATAGAAGCCGAATTCGACAAATCCAACTGAACTGATTCCAGCCCCGACTCAATCAAGGCATCAACATCACACTTTTTACGGGCCGTCGCGAATACACGATATCCTTTTTCCTTCAATCCCTTGGCGACAAAACGACCAATTCCGGATGAACACCCTGTAATTATCACATTGCGCTGCTTCATTATTTCCTTACCCAGAGTATCTGGCGACATATTTCAAATAAGTTTGTATACATTTCCAAAATGCTGATTTTAAACTCGAAAGTTTGGCAGCCATTTTTTTATCGGGCCGATCCATTCATTCAAAAAGAATCATATTCTTTAAAATTAAGGAGATAGATTTTAATCTTGATAAACCTCATTATGTATTTTTATCAGTCATAACATTTCAAATGAAAAAATCCTTTCCACAAGGCTATCATGAGTTTTAAAATCACACTATAATCAAGAAGTTACAAAATTACTCATAGATATTGCTTTCTATGTCTATTTTTTTAGGGGAATCGCCCTTCCGGCGGCAAAAATATAATAAAACACGGTGAAAGGAACATTATATAAATTATTCATGGTGCCTGTCGCCGTGATATCTGTATTTTCGGCTACAATTATGCCCGTCTGGGCAGCCAGTACAGAATCAAAGAGGCCAGAACCAGACCAGCAAGAGTCAAACTGGCCTTTATGTACGGACTCACTAAACATCCCCGCTCGGCCAGTGGTTGAAGCTGAGCTGGCACCTGGAGACGTACATATTACAGCAGATGATGCTGACCTGGACGCGGAAGGTGTCTCTACTCTGGAAGGAAATGTCGAGATTACTCGCGATGATCAACAGGTCCGTGCCGACCACGTTCAATTTGACCAGCTTGATAATACCGCTGATTTAGAGGGCAATATTCAATACTGGGATGAATCAATCTACCTGGAAGCCGACAAGGCTCATATCGAATTTAATACCGATACTGGCCAATTCGAAAATACCAAATATACCATCAAGGATAGCCGGGGACGTGGACAAAGTAGCAATGTTGATATGAAGATTGGCATAGAGACCAATCTTAAGGACGCTGACTACAGCACTTGTGATCCGGCAGATAAATTTTGGTCCTTATCGGCAAGTGAAATCCACCTTGATCATGTCGAAGAATGGGGTAAAGCTAAAAATGTCGTGCTCAGAATTAAAAATGTGCCTGTCTTTTACAGCCCGTACATGTCATTTCCATTGAGTAAAAAAAGAAAGACCGGGTTTTTAACACCTGGTGCAGGAAGTTCGAACAGAAATGGCTTTGAAGCGCGCACGCCATTTTACTGGAACATTGCCCCACAGATGGATGCCACATTGACACCTAGATTGCTCACTGACAGTGGCGTGATGCTAATGGG
>SMWN01000122.1 GCA_004356415.1 Gammaproteobacteria bacterium | reverse complement strand
TATGTAGAAAACTTTCTAAACATGATGTTTTCAGTGCCGATGCGTGATTATGAGCCAGAACCAATTGCGGTCAAGGCACTGGATTTAATGTTGGTCCTGCATGCCGACCATGAACAAAATGCCTCAACTTCAACGGTACGTCTGGCGGGTAGTGCGGAAGCCAATCCATTTGCCTGCATCACAGCGGGTCTTGTGACCTTATGGGGTCGTGCGCATGGTGGCGCGAATGAGGCTGTATTGAATATGTTGGGTGAGATTGGTGATCCCAAAAATATTCCCCAGTTTATTGCACGAGCAAAAGATAAAGAAGATCCTTTCCGCTTGATGGGCTTTGGTCATCGTGTTTATAAGAACTTTGATCCGAGGGCGACCATTATCCGCAAGGCCTGTCACGAATTGATTGATGAAGTTGATACCGTGGATCAACCCTTGCTGGATATAGCGATGGAGTTGGAAGAAATCGCACTCAAGGATGATTATTTCGTTGAGCGCAAGCTTTATCCCAATGTTGATTTTTACAGTGGCATCATCCTCAAGGCTCTGGGTATCCCCACAAGTATGTACACGGTCATGTTTTCAATGGCCCGTTCAGTTGGTTGGATATCACAGTGGTTAGAGATGATGGAAGATCCAGATTTCAGAATTGGTCGTCCACGACAGCTCTACATTGGCCCTGAAAAGCGGGATTATGTGCCGATAGAGAAACGGTAGACCCGAATGGGACATGGCAGAGACATAGATACTGGACATCTGAAGATAAGACCTGAGAAAATCGGGTCGTCAAATGACACATTCAACCCATAAATTCTTAAAATAACATAACAACAATTTAAAGGAGTACTGCAAAGATGAAGTCTCCAGTCCGAGTTGCAGTAACAGGAGCGGCAGGCCATATCTGCTACTCATTATTATTCAGAATCGCTGCGGGAGAGATGTTTGGTAGTGACCAACCCGTCATTTTTCAGCTGCTGGAAATACCCCCTGCCATGAAAGCGTTGGAAGGTGTGGTCATGGAAATTGATGACTGTGCTTATCCACTGGTTGCTGGTTTTGTTTTAACTGATGATGTCAATGTCGCATTCAAGGATGTTGATTATGCCTTATTGGTCGGGGCAAAACCGCGTAGCGCAGGGATGGAACGTAGCGATTTACTGGAAGCAAACGGCGGCATATTCAAGATTCAGGGTAAGGCACTGAATGATCATGCCAGTCGTGATGTCAAGGTCGTTGTTGTCGGCAATCCGGCCAATACAAATGCGAATACGGCAATGATCAATGCACCGGATCTAAACCCCAAAAACTTCACTGCACTGACCCGTCTGGATCACAATCGTGCCCTGGCTCAATTGGCAGCCAAGACAAATTCAGATGTCAGTGATATCAAGAAGATGATCATCTGGGGAAATCATTCGACCACACAATATCCTGATCTGAGTCATGCGACTATCGCGGGTAAACCTGCGCATGATCTGGTGGATAGAAGCTGGTATGAAAATGACTATATTCCAAGGGTAGCTAAACGTGGCGCCGAGATTATTGACGCACGTGGTGCTTCAAGCGCTGCATCTGCGGCCAATGCTGCTATCGCCCATATTCGTGACTGGGTTATGGGGACACCTGAAGGTGACTGGACTAGTATGGCAGTGCCTAGTGATGGCAGTTATGGTATTGCGGAAGGATTGACGTATTCATTCCCTGTGACTTGTAATAATGGCGAGTATGAGATTGTCCAGAGACTTGAGATTGATGAATTTAGTCGGGAGAGGATGGAGATTACGCAGAAGGAATTGGAAGAGGAGAGGGACGCAGTGGCGAAGATTTAGCTAATGTGTTCTGTAGTTGTAATAAAAGCCGCTCATTGAGCGGCTTTAATACTTCAGCTATTTATTAAGTTGCTTACCTAAAGTTTAAGATACAGTTTTTCCTTATTTCTGTTTTCGCTTTTGATCAGCGAGTTACTTCTTGTTGCTCACCCCACAAGAAGTAACCCGTCATCAGACGGAACTAAATCTTGAGTAAGAAGAATTAATGCAGGACAGTCGAATCACCGTAAACTCATAATCGGCCAATCCCGTTTCTCTGCTTCAATTTTCAGAAGATCATCTGGGTCAACGGCGATGGGGTGAGTGACCATGTTCAGTAATGGAATGTCGTTGTGTGAATCGCTATAGAACCAGCTTGTTCCAGGTTGGTAATTATTTTCCTGTAACCACTGTTCATAACGAGTGACTTTGTCTTCGGCAAAGGAAGGTGTGCCACTGAGTTTTCCGGTGAACTCACCATTGTTCATCTCAGGCTCTGATGCGATCAGGTCATCGATGTTGAATAATACTGCAATAGGGGCGGTGATAAAACTGTTGGTAGCAGTAATGATCATCAATTTATGCCCCATATTACGGTGATCCTCAATCAGATCGATGGCTTTGGGTAACATGACGGGTCGGATTTTCTCATCAAGAAAGCGTGTGCGCCAGCCTAGTATCGTATTCATATCATTTTCAGCCAGAGGACGAAACTGAAACTCCAGGAATGCATTGATGTCCAGATTGCCTTCCATGTAATCTTGATAATAACGATCATGTTCCTTTTGGTGTGCTTCAACATCGACGTAGCCGTTCTCGCCGAGGAATTGTCCCCAGAGATAATCACTATCACCACTTAATAGGGTGTTGTCTAAATCAAATATCGCCAAATCCACTTGTTGTTAGCCTTGTTAGTGTTAATGAATGCCGCGCGTAGTTTATACCCAAACTACCTGGAAATGCAGGTTTCAGAGTTCAGGCAGGAAGTCAGAGCAAGGCGCAACGTGCAGTGAATGACTAGTCCTTCATAAGCGTTGCAACGCGGCACTAGCTTTCTGCTTGAACTCCCGTAGGGCAAGACGAGAAGCAACTATCTTCTTCGTTCTAAAACCTTGGACCAGGCAGAAAATTGCTCCTGCATTTTCTGCATACCATCCATCCATGGATATAAATGACTAGTCCTGCGGCCTTATGCCTTGAATATAGTTATTCCTCGTCTTGCTGAAGTCTGCATTTGCAGGTGGTTTGGGTATGTGTTGAATGCTTGTGAAGGTAAAATATTGAGTTGAAATTTGCAGTGAGCGGGTCAGTTATGGAAGAATCACCATATAACATTTATGAGGTAAGGCAGTGATTGATTCAGAAGGTTTTAGAGCTAATGTAGGGATTGTCCTGAGTAATGAGGCCGGACAGGTGTTTTGGGCAAAGCGTGTCGGTCAAGATGGCTGGCAATTTCCTCAGGGAGGAATAAAGGCCGATGAAAGTGCCGAATCAGCCATGTACAGGGAACTAAGGGAGGAGGTTGGTCTGCTACCAAAACATGTAGAAATTATTGGCTGTACAAATGATTGGCTTAAATACTGGTTACCGGAAAAATTTATACGACATAACTCCATGCCTTTGTGTATTGGACAGAAACAAATCTGGTATTTACTAAAGTTGGTGGCAGATGAAACAAACGTTAATCTGGGATACTCACGAAAACCAGAATTCGACCGTTGGGAATGGATAGATTACTGGTCACCTGCAAGTAAGGTCATTGACTTCAAAAGAAATGTCTACGAACAGGCACTGAACGAATTTGCGCCTTTTCTGTTTCCATGAGTTGGCCGAAATTAATTGTCATGTATTATTAAAAATTTGGCTTACTGTTGTTTGGTTGACATCAGAAACATTACCTGAGGCATGACTTTCCGTACGGATTTTCCACTTAATTTCCTTATGTGGCCTTTCTTGAAGTTTGGTGGGAATCTTTTTTCAGTTAACCAGTCATTCAGTTCTTCCAGCTTCACAGCACATTTCTTCATGGCGACGTCGACAACGTGACGAGGATCGTTGTAATTGGCCACTTCAGCACGTGAAGTGTCTGCAAGGCATTCATCATAGCTGATTCCAAACTCTGACATCGTGTTATAGTCTTCTCTGGTAACCTGATCTTGTGACAGGTACTCTGGTTTTAGCTTGGGGTCGACTTTGTCTTCCCTTCCAGCGATAACACAAACAGGAATAAGAATTGATAAAAATAATGCGAATTTTGTGAGTCGTTTTTTCATTGATTAAAATGCCTTGTTGAATTTTCCATTATGCCAATAGTTTGAGCTATGGCAGTATAAAGCAGCATCCCCAAAAGTACATCTAGCCTAAAGAACATTTATTAAAAATATATTTTCAATCATATGATCTCTGTTTCCAAAAAAGTTGATTCCGAACGTATCTTAATAGCCAGTGACAAAATCAATCAGACACCTGCTTTTGTTTATGATGAATCTGTGATCATAGACAGGCTGGCAGCGTTATCTGAGGTTAAGAAGAATAGTGGCTGCCAGATCCTTTATTCAATCAAGGCCGCTACCATGAGAGGCTTGTTGGAAACGATTGCTAATCGTGTTGATGGGTTTTCTGTGAGTTCATTGTTTGAGTGTCAGATAGCAAGAGAAATAATAGGGGATAGGGGGACCGTTCATCTTACAACCCCCGGCTTGAGAGATGACGAGTTTGGGTCAATCGTGGAATATGTAGATTATATCTCCTTTAATTCCTTGAGCCAGTGGCAATATTATCAAGGGCATATCCAGAAAGATATCTTGGGGGATGAAATTCAAAAACTGAATTGTGGCTTGCGTATTAACCCGGAAATATCATTTGTCAAAGATGAACGTTATGATCCCTGCCGTAAATATTCAAAACTGGGTGTTCCGATCCCTGAATTAGAAAATATTAAACATCTCGAGAATATCCAAGGTCTACACCTACACAATAATTGTGAATCCAGTGACTATACGGAGTTGAAACAGACGGTGGATCACGTTTGTCTGTTACTTGGCCAAACACTTGAACGTATGCAATGGATTAATCTGGGTGGGGGATACTTTATAGATAATGAAAAACAACAGCATGAACTTGAGCAGATCATTCAAGATCTGAAAGACACATATACCCTGGATGTTTTTATTGAGCCGGGAAAAGGGATTGTTGGGTCAGCCGGCTCCCTCGTTTCATCTGTTATAGATATGTTTGAGTCTGATGGCAAACAGGTAGCAATTCTTGATACCACAGTAAACCATTTGCCTGAAGTTTTTGAATATCAGTATAAACCTGAAATTGTGCAGGAGAATTCTGAGGGGGGTTATGAATATCGCCTGGCAGGATGTAGTTGTCTCAGTGGTGATATGTTTGGGGATTATCGGTTTGAGCAAGTACTGAGCATTGGTAGCAGAGTGATCTTTAAAAATGTCGGTGCGTATATGTTTGTTAAGGCAAATACGTTCAATGGAATTAATTTACCAGCGGTTATTATTCTAAAGTCTGACGGAGTGCTTGTTCTTCAAAAAGAATTTTCATATGCAGATTTCAGAGGGAAATACTAGGTAGCAAAGATAACTATCTTTTCCTATTTCTGTTTTTCCTGTTTCTATATTTCTGGATAAATTCTCCCAACATTATGAATTCATCTTTTCTGCCGCTTCCCTTGCGCCAGATTAAGCCGATTTCCCGATGACTATTTTTAGGCATTGCTTGTGTTCTTATATTTGTATTCTTGAGCATAGGAGAATCTTTGGCCATCTCAGGTAAATAGGTGACCCCAAGATCAGCTTCAACCATTTCGATCAAGGTCAACAGGCTACTTGCAGAGAATTGACTTACTTTATTCAGGTTACGAATTTTACAGGCAGACAGTGCGTGACCCCGAAGACAATGGCCATCCTCAAGCAACAGGATACTTTCTGATTGCATGTGATCGGCCGTAACTTTTTGTGTTTCTATAAACTTACTGCCTTTTTTATACGCCAGGAGAAATGGATCCTTAAAGAGTGTCATTTTCTCAACGTGACGTAATTCAAAAGGCAGCGCTATTATGATCAAATCCAGCTCCCCACTCATCAATTTATCATAGACTCGCAGCGTTGTGTCTTCCTGCAAAAAAAGTTGTAAATGAGGGAAATGTGAACGAAGTTTAGGGAGTATTTTGGGCAGTAAAAATGGTGATATTGTTGGAATGACACCTAACTTCAATTTGCCGGACAGGGGTTCATTATTTACCCGTGCCATATCCATCAAAGCTTCAGTATCCCTAAGTACCAGTCGTGCCTGAACCACAATCTCTTGACCCGTGGATGTAATGGTTACCCTTTTATTGGTGCGGTCAACGAGCTGCACACCCAATGTCGATTCAAGCTCACGGATGGCAACACTGAAGGCAGACTGGGAAACAAAACATGCCTCGGCGGCTTTACCGAAATGCAGGTGTTTATCTAGGGCAATTAGATATCTAAGTTGTTTAATCGTGGGAAGATACTGCATTTTATTTCTCCAATATCAGCCATGCCTGTCATTCTATAAAATGTATCATAGTAACATAAATATACTATTATATTTATTAAACATCTCCTCCTATAATGCTCTCAAGTTAATCACAACCTGATTTGGAGGGTTATCTAATGAGTATCAATATTGGAATATCAGAGCAGGACAGGCAGAACATTGCAGATGGTTTGGCAAAAGTACTTGCTGACAGTTATACGCTTTATCTGAAGACACATAACTACCACTGGAATGTGACAGGTCCAATGTTCAACACTCTGCATTTAATGTTCGAAGGGCAGTATACCGAGTTAGCCACCGCAGTGGATGAAATCGCAGAACGGATCCGTGCTCTTGGGATTGCTGCGCCAGGATCTTATAAGGCATTTGCACAGCTCACCGAGATCGAGGAAGAAGAAGGTATTCCTAATGCAGATGAAATGATTCAACAACTCGTTATCGGGCAGGAAACTGTTGTGCGTACAGCGCGTTCGATATTGCCAGTGGTTGACGCAGCTAACGATGAGCCTACTGCGGATTTGTTAATACAGCGGATGCAGATACATGAAAAAAACGCCTGGATGCTTCGCAGTCTGCTTGAGACAGCCAATTAACTGACAAATTTATTTTAGCCGTGGGTATGCCCACATTAATTATTTTGAGGAGAAATAGTCATTATGAATCATTTAAAAGAAGGTCAAGCTATTCCAGAGGTTACGTTCCATACACGTCATGATCACGAGTGGATTGATGTAGAAAGCAAGGATCTATTTGCTGGCAAAACGGTTATCGTATTTTCGTTGCCGGGTGCCTTTACCCCGACGTGTTCATCGTCACATGTACCAAGATATAATCAGCTTGCACAACTGTTCAGGCATCATGGAGTAGATGACATAATTTGTGTAGCAGTCAACGATGCCTTCGTCATGAATGAATGGAAGAGAGAGCAGCAAGCCGATAGCATTTACTTCCTGCCGGATGGGAATGGTGATTTTACCGAAGCAATGGGCATGTTGGTAGACAAGAATGATTTGGGTTTTGGTAAGCGTTCATGGCGGTATTCCATGTTGGTACGGGATGGTGTGATCAAGAAAATATTTGCCGAGCCAGATGTCGCAGGGGACCCCTATGGGGTGTCAGATGCCGATACAATGCTTGCCTATATTGCACCGCAAGCAACGGCACCGATGGATGTCAGTATGTTGACGCGCAAAGATTGTCCCTACTGCGTTAAGGCCAAAGGACTGTTACGAGATGCAAATATTGAGTTTGAGGAACTGGTATTGAATAAGGATTATACAGACCGGAGTTTAAGGGCTATTTCGGGCACAGAAACTGTACCTCAGATTTTTGTTAACGGGGAACATATTGGAGATTCAGAGGCACTTGAAGTTTGGCTCGGCAAGAGAGTAGCAGCCTAGCACCTGATATTGCTTGTAAAAGCCCCGGAGGCATTAACCTCC
Organism: Gammaproteobacteria bacterium; assembly: GCA_004356415.1. Classification (GTDB taxonomy): domain Bacteria; phylum Pseudomonadota; class Gammaproteobacteria; order Eutrophobiales; family Eutrophobiaceae; genus SMWN01. The sequence goes on along the minus strand of SMWN01000122.1, from coordinate 2,730 downwards.
AGGGCTTTTAGCTGTCGCGTTCGAGTACTATGGTCATTAATACAGGGAACCTCTTTGCGGTCCCCCACGAGCCAACGAGAGTCGGCCTATTCGTAACAGCTACTGTAAGTCTAGTATATTAATTCTTGAAGGGAATGTTTTGGGAGGAAAAAAATATGACTAAAATAATTATTCGGATATCAATTAAATTAGCTTGTTTGAATTAAAGTCTGGATCTCGCCAAAATGGTATCCCTGAACGTAATCCACGCCTATCTGCTTCAGCTTATCCAGTATTTTTTTATTCTCAGCAAATTCTGCAATGGTTTTTAATCCCATTTTATGGCCAATTTCATTGATTGAATTAACCATTGCATAGTCAATAGGGTCATTAACAATACCTTTGATAAAGAAGCCGTCAATCTTCAAATAATCAATGTGCAATGTTTTTAAATATGCAAAAGAAGAAAGACCACTTCCAAAATCATCCAGTGCGAATTTACACCCCCCTTTTTTGAGGGCGTCAATAAATATATTTGCCTTGGCAAGGTTAGCTATTGCCGCTGTTTCAGTGATCTCGAAACATATTTTATCTTGTGGGATTTTATGTTTTATAAAAGCCTTTTTTACAAACTCAAGAAATTTATCATCTCTAATTGATTGGCCCGAAAGATTAATGAAAAATTCTACAGTAGCATCAAGCAGTTCCTTGTTTTTGCTAAAATGAACAAATGCAGTCGTGATTACCCATTGATCAATTTTTGTTGCTAAACCATACTTTTCTGCTGCGGGTAAAAATTTTTCAGGTAATATGATTTTATCATCCAGTTTCATCCGGATCAGTAATTCGAAGCGATCGTATTTGGTTTTGGATTTCGATTTTTTTAGTGGGATCACTGCCTGAAAGGCCAGGAAAAACGTATTTTCCTCTAATGCTCGATTAATCAGGTTAACCCATTGCATTTCTCCATACTGTTTTGCAAGCTGTTTGTCGTCGTCTTTAAATATATGAATACGATTTCTACCTTGTTCTTTAGCGGCATAACAGGCGGCATCCGCTTTTTTGAGTAAATCTGTGATATCTCCAGCGCTTTCATCAATAATGACCAGTCCGATACTGACGCCAATATTAAATTGTTTCTTTTCCCATAAAAACCTGAACTGATCTACGGATTTTTTTAATTTGTTAGCAACACGTTTTGCCTGTTTGAGTGAACAATGCTCCATAAGAACACCAAATTCATCTCCGCCCAGTCTTGCCACGGTGTCTCTTTTTCTGACTTCTTTTGATAACAGGAGGCCCAGCTGGCGAAGTAATTCATCGCCGGCGATATGGCCACATGTATCATTAATTATTTTAAATTGATCCAGATCGAGATATAAAAGTGCGTGTTCTGAATTATGCTTATAAATTGTTTGTAAGACTCTATTAAGGCGGTGTTCAAACTCGCTGCGGTTTACCAGTCCGGTTAATACATCATGAGTTGCTTGGTATGACAGTTTTTCTGATAATTCATGAGATTCTGTAATATCAAAAATAGCACCATTCGTGTATGCAAGTTCACCGTCTTCACTATAAATTCCTTGACCTTTTTCATAAACCCACCTGATATTCGATTCCTTATCTATTATTCTGTATTCGATTACATAGGGCTTCTTCTGCTCGAGCCCAACTGATACCTTATCCGCTACCATTTTTGTATCGTCTGGATGAATGATGCTTGCAAATGATCTTATTGTATTATCGATAAAATCGTCTGCGGGGTAACCAGATATACTGTAAATATTTGGGCTAATATAATGCATGGTCCTGTCAGCATCGTTTGCACAACGATATACAGCACCAGGAATGTTTGTGACCAGATCACGATATTTTTGTTCGCTTTCATTGAGTAAGTATTCAGTGAACAATTTATCCTCGCCCATGTACTTGATCTGCCCAGGTTAGATTTAGATTCTCGATGTAATCTTTTTCGCATCCATACTGTGCAACAGGTTGTATGTTTTTGTTTTCATCATGCACTGCATAACCAACCCAGGCCAGTTTGTAATTTCCCACCCCGACAATGATTCGGCAAATATCATCCAGAAGTTCCTGTTCATCTGTAACACGAGCTAGGGCATGATTGCCTTGACTAAGCGCCTTCAGGGATTGATTTGATTTTAACAGGCTAGAGCGTGCCTGCTCTAATTCAGCAGTACGATTTTTGACTAATTCTTCCAGTTTATTTTGGTAGTTGGCGAATTCAATCTCCGTTTTCTTCTTATCATCAATATCTCGTATTGAACCTGACATACGAATTGCTTTCCCGGCATCATTCCATAGTGCTTGACCTCTTGCTCTAAACCAACAGTAACTACCTGATTTTGTTCTGAGACGATACTCGACATCATAGGGAGGGCGAATATCTAAATGATTATTAATGGCATTCAAGGCATCTTCGTAATCATCAGGGTGAAGATGATCAACAAAGGAATTGAGAACATCAGAAAATTCTTCTTCGGTATATCCTATTAATGCTTTATATCTAGAGGAATAAAAAACTGTATTTGTATCAATATCCCAATCCCAAATACCATCATCAGCGCCTGCTATGGCAAGTTTAAGTCTCTCTTCACTTTCCTTGAGTGATTGTTCGATATTTTTTCGTTCAGAGATATCCAGTGAATAACTGATGATGCCTATAACTTCTCCTGTTTCATCAGTCAGGGGTGATAAAGAAGTATGCGCGAAAAAAACCTCGCCAGATTT
>SMWN01000121.1 GCA_004356415.1 Gammaproteobacteria bacterium | reverse complement strand
AGCGTTGCGCTGGTACCTCTTGCAATCGAGACCGGAACAGGTTTTGGTGCTACAGCTGGCCTCGGTTATCTGTCTCTCAAAGGCAAGTAATATAGATTATATTAAGAGATGTCGCCTGCTGGATAGCGGGTGGCTATCTCCAAAGCTGTTACATGACTTTGGATGAGATGTGACCCACCGGGGGTGCAAATTTGTGTTGTCCGTATCCTTCCTTGGGATAAAAAGAGGATGCTAGCCTATTGATATGGTGGTCAGAGGTGGAATCGAACCACCGATCACACTACTAATCAAAAGTTCCAATAGTTTTTCAACAGAATTCAGCGAGAGCGGACGGTCAGGTGAAAGTAATAATAGGTAGCTATCGACCAAAAGCGAACACTACATTGCATACTCAATGCTCTTGATTAAATCTATGATAATGGGAGCTTCGCATATGTACTGCTAGGCGCCTTAATTCAATGTCGTATGCGTAGTGAATACAAATTTAACCGAGAAGATTGTTAATGATAGCCCATCAAAATTATGCACGATGCCCCAACTTTTGCGGTCTTCATGCTATAAAGCTTTGGGTCGTTCGTAGCTTCTGAGATACATATTTTTAATTCTATTGCGCATGACTTTATCAAGGGTTCAGTTGATGCCGCATTTGCTCTGATAATAAAATCTGCTGATGTTGCTTACTTATTATGTTCTGTTGATTCATGCCATATTTGTCCCGTAATCATTTCCTGGCACTCAAATAACTCAATAACATGATCAACTACTTATCCAAGTGTAACTGAGTCACTGAATTTTGTGAATTGAATTACATCAATCTCTTAATTCTAACGGCTGCTGCATCATCCAATTCTTTTCTGACCTTCTCCGTCAGATAGCTTGCTTTAAATCCTTTCTGTTTACATTCTTTAAGCAATCCTTTAATTTGTGCATCAGATTTATTTGCCTTCAATGAAGCGATTAGCATGTCAATTAATGTCTCTGACCATAGTGTCTTGGCTACTGTTTTATCATCTACGGCCATAATCCCCTCTCTAGTAAGCCAACTATTAAAACTCTCGTATCATGCCTTATCATCAACAAGATGAATATCCTGTTCCATATGCTGCCTGAGTCTGATTTCAAATATCAGAATACGCTGATTGCGGAAGACTTAAAACTTAACCATACCATCTCACCAACATTGATATTCATTTCATCAAGCGCTGCTTTCGTTATGATAATTTGAAATATCTCCCCTGCCTCAATGGTCACCTGTATCTGCCCATTGTCCTCATGTAACGATCTGATTTTACCACGAAAACTATTACGCATACTCGATAAAAGCTGTTCTTTGGACAACACGATCTGTGTTGATTCAATCGCAATGTGTTCACCTGCTGTTAAGTTCTCAGGGACACTTATTTTCAGTTCTGCCGTTTCAAATATATTTTTGTCAGGGAGCAGCCTGCCCGAATACAAATTCACAATTGAAGATGGCACATAACGACCCGCAAGCATGCTGAATATATCATCCGCCAATACTTGGGCACGTGATTGATCATGCGTACTGAAAATGACTGTTTGGTTGCCAGTTCGACGATTATCGAGGATTAATTGCTCAAGATCCTTCGCAAACCGCTTATCCAGATATGTGAATGGTTCATCAAGCAGAATAACCTCTGTTTCTAATACCATTGCTCTGGCAATCGCAACTTTTTGTGTTTCCCCGCCTGATAACTCATGCGCCCTGCGAGGCGCCAAGTCTCCAAGTCCTAACCTTTCAAGCATTATCATGGTGCTTTGATGTCTGTCTTTTTTATTAACACCCCTTAATTTCAATCCAAGTTCTACATTCTTTATCACTGTATCATTGAATAAATAAGGATTTTGTTGTACATAAGCTACCCGCCTTCGCAAGGCCGAATGTGATTCATGCTCGCAACGCTTGTTAAAAAACTTGACTTCACCGGAGGAGACTCTAAAAACAAAGGCCAGAATATTCAGCAAGGTACTTTTCCCTGCACCATTCGGTCCTAAAATTGCAGTTGTTTTATTTGCATGTATCTGGCATTGATCAATGTTCAGTGCCTCCAGGCCATCATATCCATACTTGACATCAATTAAATCGTAAGCTGAATTCATTTTGAAAACTGCTGCAGTCTTTGCAGGAATAAATTGACTGTAAATGCGATAAGCAGCAACAGAATCCCCAGTGCCATGGCAAATTCAAAATCACCTTTACTGGTTTCAAGCGCAATAGCTGTTGTCATGGTTCGTGTATAGCCCTCAATATTCCCACCAACCATCATTGCAATACCAACCTCACCAATAGCTCTGCCGAAGGCCATCACAATCGCCGCCATCAAGGCAAATCTGATTTCTCCCACAAAGATAATGCCACGCTGATAACGATCAGCGCCCAGCGCCATGCTGGCAAGTTTAATTCTTGGATCTGCACTACTTGCCGCGACCACAACCAGATTCAATACCACAGGCGATATCAGAATAAATTGACCAATAATCATCGCTGTCGGTGTATATAACAAACCGAAACCGCCAAGTGGTCCATTCCTACCCAGGATACCGTAGAGCAATAAGCCAACCACTACAGTTGGTAATGCCATCAATGTATTTAAAATACTCTGCAAAAATATCTTGCCTTTGAACTCTCTGGATGAAATTAACAATCCCAAAGGAACACAAAATATGGATGCAATAATTACCGATGCAAATGAAATCTTCAGTGAAGTGAAAACGACGAAATAAAGCTCATGATCAAATGTCAGAATTGATTTGACCGCGATAACGAATGCTTCTGTGAAATATTCCAAAATAAATGAGCTCAGTTTTTTCAGTATTGGGATATTCTGGTTACAAAATAGCTTATGCTATCATCATGATATAACTTCTATTTCGTCACTTCGATACGGATTTTTCCTCGACAAATTATAATATAAACAAGCGTCCGGCATTCAGAGACAACATTTGTATCTGACCTTCCAGACATTGGTAAATGTCGAAAAAACCGAAACTGAGGACAAATGATGGTTACCAATAGCTTACATGCCTCCTGAAACCTTCCAAGTTATTGTTAAATAAGTAATAATTATGCTGGAAATGCGGTACAAGACAGTGTAATTTAGCTCCCCCCCTTGAATTCATGAGATGTTTCCACGAAACTGATATATGAGCCGTAAATTATTTATCCAGACAATGGGTTGTCAGATGAACGAGTATGATTCAGCCAAGATGCTGGACGTCCTCGCTGAATCCCATGGCGTGATCAAGACAGACAAGCCCGAGGAAGCAGATATCATCTTGCTCAATACCTGCTCGATTCGTGAAAAAGCCCAGGAAAAAGTCTTTTCTCAATTAGGTCGTTGGCGACAATATAAAGATGATAACCCAGAATTGCTTATCGGCGTGGGTGGCTGTGTCGCAAGCCAGGAAGGCGCTGACATTTTTAAACGTGCACCCTATGTTGACATAGTATTTGGTCCACAAACATTACATCGTCTTCCGGAGATGGTTGAAGATGTAATGAGAAATAAAAATCCGGTCATAGATATCTCCTTCCCCGAGATAGAAAAATTTGATCGTTTACCTGCGGCGCGTGCTGAAGGTCCGACTGCTTTTGTTTCCATTATGGAAGGATGCAGTAAATATTGTACATTCTGTGTTGTCCCTTACACGCGGGGCGAAGAAGTTAGCCGAACATTCGATAGTATCATTAATGAGATAGTTGAACTTGCAGAGCAAGGTGTCCGGGAAATTAATTTGTTAGGCCAGAATGTAAATGCCTACAGAGGCGAAATGCATCATGGTGAAACTGCGGATCTTGCGCTACTGATCGAATATGTTGCAGCAATTGAAGGTATAGAGCGTATTCGCTATACGACATCTCATCCTGTTGAATTCTCGGATAGATTGATTGAGGCCTACGCAAAGGTACCTGAGCTGGTAAACCATCTTCATTTACCCGTTCAAAGTGGCTCGGATCGTGTGCTTAGTCTGATGAAAAGAGGACACACCGCGCTTGAATATAAATCCAAAATACGGAAATTGCGTAAAATCAGACCTGATATCAGTTTATCTTCAGATTTTATTATTGGCTTCCCCGGCGAAACTGAAAATGATTTCAAGGCAACAATGAACTTAATCGCTGAAATTGAATTCGACCATTCATTCAGCTTTATTTACAGCAGGCGTCCAGGAACCCCGGCATCTTCTTTCAATGATGATGTTCCATTGGAAACAAAAAAAGAACGTTTGAGTATTCTGCAAGCCAGGATCAATACGATGGCAATGGAAATTAGTCGTGGTATGGTCGGCAAAACAAAACGGATTTTAATCGAAGGTTTTTCTAAAAAGAATGTCAACGAACTACGTGGGAAAACTGAAAATAATCGTACAGTGAATTTTGTTGGCCCAAAATCACTCATCGGTGAATTTGCTGACGTGCTGATTACAAAAGCACTACCAAATTCCTTAAGGGCCGAATTGCAACAAGCCCCTGACTATATGTCGAAACAACCTCTACAACAATCAGCTCTTTAACTACTTGAACGCTTCACCTGATACCTTACATACCAGATCAACAGATCTTCATCTGGAACCGGCAGATAATAACCGCCTGGCAAATCTTTGTGGCCCATTGGACAAAAATCTGCGGCATATTGAAAGAAGGATGGGAGTAGAGATTAATAACCGGGGGAATGCTTTTCGCATTATCGGTACAAATAAGTCTGTTGATATTACAGAACATATCTTGCAATCACTCTACGAGATGACGGCAACAGAGACGCTGTCACCTGAGAAAGTGCATCTTCATTTACAAGATGCTAGCGTCGATCGGGAAGTTGAGGAAGATGAAGATGCTGAGTCAGACATTAAAATAAAACGTGGTGTCATCAGAGGAAGAAGCCCAAACCAACGGCACTATTTAAGAAACATCACCAGCCATGGTGTAAGTTTTGGAATTGGCCCGGCGGGTACCGGTAAAACCTATCTTGCAGTTGCCTGCGCTGTTGCTGCCTTGGAGCAGGATCATGTACGTCGTATTGTATTGGTACGTCCTGCTGTTGAGGCCGGTGAAAATCTCGGTTTTTTGCCTGGAGATCTCGCTCAAAAGATCGACCCATATCTACGACCGCTCTACGATGCCCTATATGAAATGGTCGGTTTCGAGCGAGTAGCCAAATATATTGAACGTAATGTCATTGAGGTTGCGCCTCTTGCCTTTATGCGTGGGCGGACACTCAATGAGGCTTTTATAATTCTCGATGAAGCCCAGAATACAACGGTTGAACAGATGAAAATGTTTCTTACCCGTATTGGTTTTGCATCAACTGCTGTTATCACTGGTGATATTACCCAGATTGATCTGCCTCGTGGTAAGAATTCAGGTCTACGCCATGTGATTGATATTCTCAAAGAGGAAAACGATATCAGTTTTACCTTCTTTAAGTCGAGAGATATCGTTCGACATCCACTTGTCGCTAAAATATTGAACGCTTATGAAAGACATGAGCAGGACAATCAAAATACCAATGACCATTGAAGTAGACGTACAATACGCGGCTGATTTTCCTGATTTACCTGACGAGAAACAATTTAGATATTGGGTGGAAACAGCATTAAAAGACCTGAAAGATAATGCTGAATTAACCATACGCATTGTCGATGAGGCAGAAGGGACTGAACTTAACGAACAATGGAGAAAATCCAAAGGCCCCACAAATGTGCTATCTTTTAGCAATGAAGGAGTTTCAGAAATCGCGCCGGATTTGCTTGGCGACATCGTCATTTGTGCCCCTGTGGTAGCGCGAGAAGCAAAGGAACAAAACAAAAATAGTCAATCACATTGGGCACATATGGTGATACACGGTGTTTTGCATCTAACTGGTTTTGATCATATCGATCCTGAAGATGCTGATCGTATGGAAAGCCTTGAAATTAATATTCTTGAGAAATTGAATTACAAAAATCCGTATCTCAGCACTCAGCCCCTAACAACTTAAGCATGAATAACTCATGAGTAAAAACCAATCTGACAATCGTCGGTTAAACTTCCTACAGAAAATTACTGCTTTATTTTCAAGCAAACCTGCAGACAGGTATGACTTGCTTGAGCTATTGCGCGAATCAGAAACCAGAAACCTGCTGAATCATGATGCACTGACGATGATTGAAGGGGCGCTACAAGTATCTGAGATGCAGGTTCGAGACATTATGGTTCCACGTGTTCAAATGATCGTGGTCAAAAATGATGCGGATCCTGAAGATATTCTGGCGACAGTTGTAGAATCAGGCCATTCAAGATTCCCCGTGGTAGGTGGAGACACCGATGAAATTACAGGTATTCTTATGGCCAAAGATTTATTAAATTATTTTTCAGATCAGGAGAACAGTGAATTTAATATTAAAGACATGATGCGCAGAGTGATTTATGTGCCCGAGAGTAAACGTCTGAATGTTCTGTTAAGAGAATTCAGATCAAATCGCAATCACATGGCAATTGTTATTGATGAATATTCTGGTGTCGCTGGTCTCGTTACGATGGAAGATGTAATCGAGGAAATCGTGGGTGAAATTGTAGACGAACATGACATCGATGATGAAGATCAGATCAAACCACACGGACGTAATCGCTATACTGTCAAAGCCTTGACACCGATCGAGGAATTCAATGAATTTTTTGACACACAACTCAGTGATGAAGAATTTGATACCGTAGGTGGGTTAGCTCTGAAGGCATTTGGTCATGTGCCGAAGCGTGGTGAAAGCATTGAGTTTGAGGGCTTTAATGTTAAGGTACTGCGTTCGGATAAAAGAAGAATTCATTTGATGCGCATGAACCAGATTGAACAATATTTATCAGACACTGATTCAGAATTTCCTGAATAATTATTTTCAATATCTATAACCAATCAACCATTTGTATACTACTACGCAAAAACAATTCCTCCTGAAAACTACTATCTGCTTCTCGTCAGGCGCACTTTTACCTCTGGCCTTTTCACCCTATCATTATTCTGTTATCGCTATCCTGTCACTAGCGTATCTTTTTTATATCGTGCTGAATAGCACCCCCAGAGACGCAGGACTGTTTGGATACGCCTTTGGCTTTGGTATGTTTGGCATAGGTGTGAACTGGCTACACATCAGTATAAATTTATTTGGTGGTGTTAATCTGGCTGGCGCACTAATTATTACTTTTGTATTAGTCACATTCCTTTCGTTATATCCTGCCTTGATTACTTATGTTTATCAACGTTACTTTGGAAACAAAGGCATTGTCCCTTTTCTCATTGTCATGCCAGCACTATGGATTTTGGCAGAATGGTTTCGCTCCAGTGTTTTCACCGGGTTTCCATGGCTGAATGTTGGTTATAGTCAAATTGACACACCACTATCCTCTCTGGCTCCAATGCTTGGAGTCTATGGAATAAGCTGGCTCACAGCACTCATCTCAGCAACACTCGTGGCACTGTTTCGGGTAACATACAAGACCAGGATAGTTATCATCTGCACGTTTTTTATCACATGGATTGCCTTAAATTTATTGAATGGAATTGACTGGACTACAGAAAAAGACAATGAGATCTCTGTTGCCCTGATACAAGGTGCAATCCCTCAAGAAATAAAGTGGAAGCCGGATCAAAGTCAAAGAACACTTGATCTCTATCTGTCGCTTTCTGAACAATATAAAGATAGCCAATTGATAATCTGGCCTGAAACAGCCATTCCTATTTTACATCATCAGGCTGAAGAATTTATCCAGCAGATGGCAGACAAGGCAAGAAGCCAGAACCATGATTATCTGGTTGGAATTCCGTTTAAAGATCTTGATTCAAACAAATTCTATAACGGGATTATCGTCATCGGCAGCAACAATGATACCTATTATAAACAGCATCTGGTGCCATTCGGAGAATATTTGCCTTTTGACAAATGGTTGCGGCCAATACTCAATCTTATGAAGATTCCAATGTCTGATTTTAGTGCAGGTCCGAATCGAAAACCTGTTGTTCTTGCTGCAAATGAAATCATCGGGGTGTCAATTTGTTATGAAGATGTATTTGGTGAGGAAATCATATCGGCGTTACCAGATGCAACACTTCTGGTGAATATCAGTAATGATGCCTGGTTCGGTGATTCCATTGCACCACACCAGCACTTACAAATGGCAAGGATGAGAGCACTGGAGACGGGTCGTTATATGCTCCGCGCTACGAATACTGGTGTCAGCGCCATCATCAACGAAAAGGGAGATATCACTGCAAGCTCACCGCAATTCATACCACACGTTACAAGTGGTAAGGTGAAAACCTTCGAAGGGTTAACTCCCTATGCAAGGTTTGGAAATTGGCTAGTGATTGCCGCTGCATTTTTATTATTGTTAATCACTTTTTTCATATCGAAGAAGTTACCCAAATCCGACTTTTAAACGAACCTTTATTCAAAAACTCGCTCTAGATAACGACCTCTCTCGATGCTTTAGCTTCCTCCAACCTTTCTTTTAATTCCGGATTATTCTCAGCAAGTTGCAGGATATCTGCCCTGCTTAATTTCAATAACGCTGTCTGTTCCTTGATCTTTACTGTCGCAGTGCGTACCTGATCTCCCAGCAAGGCCATTTCACCAAAAAAATCTCCTTCCTTAAGGTCTGAGATATGTTCGCCGGCCTTGTATACCGAAACAGCACCATGAATAATGATAAACATGGAATCTCCACGCTCACCTTCTGTCATGACAGCATCTCCGGGTTTGAACCCGACCGACATCGTTTGCTCAACAATCAGTTCTAACACCTCACTTGAGAGCCCGCGCAACAGGGGAACTATCCCAATCAAATCAGTTTGCGTCTGCCTTTCTTCCTTAATATCAGTCAGTCTACGTCTTAATTCAGTTCCTTCTCTGGCGAGTTGCATGACATCCCGTCTCCTTAATCTCAGCAGTGTCGACGGATGTTTCGCTTTGACCGTTGCCGTTCGCACTTGATTGCCCAATAAAGCCATCTCCCCGAAAAAATCACCATCACTTAATTCAGCAACCTCATTATCGCCCTTATATACTGACGCAACACCATGCGTAATGATATAAAGTGCATCACCTCGTTCACCCTCTCCGATAACAATATCACCGGCCAAAAATGTCACCGACTTTGCACATTCTGACAGTTGATCCAGCACTTCTGTTGGTAAACCATTTAATAAAGGAACCGTGCCGATTAATTCGCTGGCATCAAGCCTCGGTGCCGCTTCGGTGACAGGCGGGAGTGTAGAAATTGCTTCATGGATCATCTCTTCTATTCGAACGAGTGCCTTTGCGCCGATCTCACCATTATGGTGATCTTTTTCTGCATGTAGTCGCGCTGCAGTAAGT
>SMWN01000019.1 GCA_004356415.1 Gammaproteobacteria bacterium | reverse complement strand
TTCCACTTCATCCTGGTTTACCATTTTCGCATATCGTATTCCCCCTTTTGCCGGTAAGCGATGTGAACTATGCGTAGCCCGCCAACCCGTGAAAACTTCAATTTTATTTTTGATGGTCACAGGAAACTGGACCTGAAGTATGGCATCGCAGGATTTAATAGCATTGGCTATTCCTGGGTCGGTGTTGAGCGCCTTAAACGCGCGATCCACCATATGATTGACATTTTCACTGAAGGTAGGGCGGGATTTTTTAGTAGCCATGACTGATTTTCTCTTTACTTGTTGATGTTATACGGAAAAGCCAGTTGTTCTTTATTTCATTTCCAAGCTTAGCCCATGTTGGATTGACTATCTATCCAAATCAGGCTTGCCATGCGTCGGGTAGTTCCATCCCGACGATGGGAAAAAAAACGTGTTTGGTCAGAATACGTACAATAAGGACTGGTATAAATATGCCCTACCTCCAGAGTGATCAATTGCTTGCTTACCAATAGTTTTAGATCCATCAACCAATGTCCCATGCATGTTTCAATAAAACATTCTTCAGCACCCGCAAATATTTTCTTGCTAGCATTAAAAACAGTTGCATCTATTTCATAGTGATCTGCGCTAATACACGGTCCAAGCCAGGCCATAAGTTTGTCATGGGCACAGGCAAATTTTTCAAGCGCGACAGAAATGATATTTTTACTAAAGCCTCGCCATCCAATATGAATCGCCGCAATTTGTGCTCCTTCATCATCACATAACAATAGAGGCAGGCAGTCTGCGGTCGTGACAACACAAACTTTATTTGCTTCTCTTGAATAACTGCCATCCGCAGTTTTATCAGTGATCTCTAAATCTACTTGGGAATCAATCTGAATGATACTATTTCCATGAACCTGATTAAGCCAGACAGGTTCGGCGGGTAACTTTAAATATCGGGACAGGCGTTGTCTATTTTTTAAAACACTATTATGCCCATCCTTGACATGCATCCCGAGGTTGAGCTGATGATCAGGAGCTGTACTCATCCCGCCATATCGCATAGTGGTCCCGGCATGGATGTGCGATGGGGCATGCCAGTTGGCAGCCAACCATTTCATTTCTGCTTGATTATTGTTCATTACTGTTTTCTATCAGCTTCAAGGGCATTGATAAGTGCTACCATGTCTTCCGGTATCGGGGCTTTCCATTCCATCAATTCATCGCTTTGTGGATGAACCAGTTTAATCGCACGTGCGTGCAGTGCCTGTCTCGGGAAGGCAGTGATAATGTTTGCAAGGTTTGGATCCATGCCTTTCGCCAATTTTTTCATAGTGCCATACACAGGATCACCAATGATAGGGTAGTGGTACCATGTTAAATGTACGCGAATTTGATGCGTCCTGCCGGTTTCCAGATTGACCTGTAAATGGGTGTGGTGTCTGTATTTTTTTATGATGCGATAATGCGTCGTCGCCGGACGACCATTTTTCACAACGGCCATTCTGGTGCGATGTTTAGGGTGTCGTCCAATGGGTTGTTCAATAGTTCCCCCAGCAGTCATGATGCCGTTGACAATGGTCTCGTATTCTCGGTGAATGTTGCATGTTTGTAACTGCTCAACAAGGTACGTATGGCTTTGTGGCGTCCGCGCAATGACCAATAATCCGGTAGTATCTTTATCCAAGCGGTGAACAATTCCCGCACGGGAGACTTGTTCTAGTTGTTGATCATGGTGCAATAAGGCATTCATCAGGGTATGTTGCGGATTGCCTGCACCTGGATGCACTATCAGACCTGCTGGCTTGTTAATTATGATTAAATGTTCATCTTCAAAAACGATTTCCAGTGGTATATCTTCCGGAGAAGCTGAATTTTGTGGCTCGATCTTTGCCCGTATTTCAACCTGCTCTCCACCTCGAACCTTGTCACGTGGCCGCATTGGTTTTTTGTCAATTTGTACAAAGCCATTACGTATCCAGCCCTGTAGTCTGGCACGGGAATGCTCAGGCAGGAGAACCGCCAATGCCTGATCAAGTCGTTTCCCGGACATTTCATCGGGAATAACAGTATCAATTTGTAACCATTCACTCATCTTTTTTTTGAAAGGGTAATGTTGTTATCCATATTATGTAGTAAACCTACATAAATTAACGCTAATTTTTTGCCCTGTTTGGCAGATTAAGATAGTCTTCAGCGCATGAAAAAAACGATTGCATCTTTTCTTACTATTCTTGCACTTTCGGCTTGTTCCTACTTTGAAGAAAAGGAGGATCTAACTGAAAAGTGGCCAGCAGAAAGACTGTATGCTGAAGCACGAGGTGCACTTGATGCCGGCAGTTATGACAAAGCAGTAGAGCTTTATGAAAAGTTGGAAGCCAGATTTCCATTTGGTACCTACGGACAACAGGCGATACTGGATTTGGCTTATGCGTATCACAAAAATGATGAACCTGACGCAGCAATATCAACAGCGGAGCGTTTTATTAAACTTTATCCTCAAAATGCCCACGTTGATTATGCCTACTATCTTAAGGGCCTGACGAATGTCCAACGTGGTAAAGGCTTCACCGAGAGGATAATTTCATTGGATGAGTCTCAGCGCGATCCTGCTTCATCCTTGCGGGCGTTTGAGGATTTCTCAGAACTGGTCAAGCGTTATCCAGACAGCCAATATGCTGAAGATGCCAAATTAAGGATGACATATCTGAGGAATATTTTGGCTGAACACGAGATTCACGTCGCACATTACTATATGCGTCGAGGTGCGTTTGTTGCAGCAGCCAATAGAGCCCGTTATGTGGTTGAAAGATACCCACGCACACCCTCGATACCCGATGCTCTAGTGATTATGGCAAAAGCTTACAAGGTGATGGAGCTGACAGAATTGTCTACTGACGCACTTCGAGTGCTGGAATTAAATTATCCGAATCATCCCGGCTTATATGAAGTCAGAGAGATACTGATTCAGTAAAGTTTTAATCTCTCAGGACTCTTCCGTGTAACCAGAGGTGATGGGGTAGCGGCGATCGCGGCCGAATGCACGCTCGCTTATTCTTACCCCCGGTGCGGCTTGGCGACGTTTATATTCATTTCGATCAACCAGTGAAATTACCTGTTTTACGATTTCAGCATCGAAACCCGATTCGATGATTTTAGCCGGACTCTGATCTCGTTCGATATATCTTTCCAGTATCGGATCCAGAACTTCGTAGGGAGGCAAAGAATCTTCATCTTTTTGATCTTCTCTGAGTTCAGCACTGGGAGGTCGATCAATGACACGTTGAGGAATGTTCTGTTGTTTTTCGTTTCTCCAGTTTGCAAGCTCAAATACCAACACTTTGGGGATATCTTTCAGGGGTGCAAAACCACCCGCCATGTCTCCGTAGAGTGTTGAATAGCCGACTGACATTTCACTTTTGTTACCTGTTGTTAGTACCAGTCCCCCGGTTTTATTAGAGAGCGCCATGAGCACTATCCCCCGGCAACGTGCCTGTATATTTTCTTCGGTGGTATCTGCAGGCAGGTTTTTGAAACGTGATTCAAGAATTTTATTAAATGCTGCAAATGGTTTTTCAATAGGAATAATATTGAAACTCACGCCAAGATTTTCAGCCTGACATTGTGCGTCTTCATTACTCATTGAGGCAGTGTATTGTGAAGGCATTATCAATACCTCGACATTATCAGCACCTAACGCATCAACTGCAATACAGAGAGTCAATGCAGAATCAATCCCGCCTGAAAGTCCTATAATGGCACCTGTGAAACCATTCTTGTATACGTAGTCTTTAACGCCAAGAACCAGTGCATTGTAGATGCTTTCTTTCTCGGATAATGCCTTGTAGATATAGTTATTGGTAACAGAGAATCCGTCTTTATGTGTTTCTGAATAACTGACAAGATATAGCCCTTCTGAAAATTGTGGCGCTCGGAATATAATTATTCCTTTGTTGTTTACGGCCATTGAGTCACCATCAAAGACCAGTTCATCCTGCCCACCGACAAGGTTGGTGTAAATGATGTCCAGACCTGATTCTTGTGCACGTAATTTGAGGAGTTTTTCCCTTATGAGCACCTTTCCGGAGTGATATGGTGATGCATTAATATTGATCATCAGTTTTGCCCCCGCATCCTTTGCCTTCTGACAGGATCTTTCTTCCCATATATCTTCACAAATACTTAGTGCGGTAGGAACACCATGAAGATCGAAGAGTATTGTCTCATTCCCGGGCTCGAAATATCTTTTCTCATCGAAGACACCGTAATTTGGTAACAGATGTTTATGATAGGTCTCTTTTATTTCTCCATCTCGAACGAGGCTGCAACTATTGTGCAGCTTGTCTTCCAGCAACAAAGGGTAACCGATGATGACATCAATGCCGTGAGCTGCATTGCATATATTTTTTAATGATTTATTAATTTGTAAATGTAACGCAGGCCTAAGTAATAAATCTTCGGGGGGGTATGAAGTAATTGCTAACTCAGGGAAAATGATAATATCAGCATGGAGTTCATCTTTCGCCCGATCAATATTTTCAATGATTTGAATTGTGTTTCTCTTAATGTCTCCTACACACAGATCAATCTGTGCAATCGCCAGTTGAATTTCTTTCTTCATGAAGATGGATAATTCTAAATAATAGAGACACTACTTTCTGATATTAAAGCCGGGAAGCGATAGCACTTCCCAAATCTGCCGGGGATTTGACGGTTGTAACGCCCGCAGACGCTAATGCAGCAAACTTGTCATCTGCAGTTCCTTTACCACCGGAGATGATTGCGCCTGCATGTCCCATACGTTTTCCAGGGGGTGCTGTCACACCCGCAATATAACCCACAACAGGCTTGCTCACATTTGCCTTAATGAATTCAGCAGCTTCTTCTTCAGCAGTCCCTCCAATCTCACCAACCATAATTATTCCTCTGGTTGCGTCGTCTTTCTCAAATAGCTCTAGGCAGTCGATAAAATTCATACCGTGTATCGGATCACCTCCAATACCAACACAGGTGCTTTGTCCCAGTCCAGCAAGCGTTGTTTGATGCACCGCTTCATAGGTCAGTGTTCCTGAACGCGAAACAATACCAATGCAACCTGCTTGATGAATATTACCCGGCATAATGCCAATTTTACATTGCCCGGGGGTTATTACGCCTGGGCAGTTCGGTCCGACGAGTCTTGAATATGGGTAGTGCTCCAGGCAGGCACGAACTTTAACCATATCGAGAACCGGAATACCTTCAGTAATGCATATAATGATCCTGATGCCTGCTGCTGCTGCTTCAATAATAGCTTCTGCTGCGAAGGTAGGTGGTACCATGATCATGCTGGCATCAGCACCAGTTTGATCGACAGCTTCATGAACAGTATTAAAGACAGGTCGGTTGATATGTGTTTCCCCCCCCCGATCAGGGGTTACACCACCGACAATTTGGGTTCCGTAGGTCATCGCCTGTTCAGCATGAAAGGTTCCCTGCTTGCCGGTGAAACCCTGCACAACAACCTTGGTATCTTTATTTATCAGGATGGCCATCAGTGATCTCCCTTTGCGGCTGCGACAACTTTATTTGCAGCATCAGCCAGATCATCTGCGGTGGTGATGGTCAGCTTACTCTCTGCAAGGATAGCTTTACCCTGTTCAACATTTGTCCCTTCTAGGCGCACGACGATAGGTACCTTAACCCCAACCTCTTTCACGGCTTTGATGATTCCTTCAGCGATCAGGTCACAACGGACAATACCACCAAATATATTCACTAAAATGGCTTCAACATTCGTATCCGACACAATTAATTTAAAAGCCTCATAAACTCTGTCGGCAGTTGCACCTCCACCGACATCCAGAAAATTTGCGGGTTCTCCACCGTAAAGCTTGATGATGTCCATCGTTGCCATTGCCAGACCTGCACCATTGACCATACAGGCAATGTTTCCATTCAGTGTGATGTAATTCAGGTCATATCGCTTGGCTATCGTTTCCTTTTCATCTTCCTGTGTAGGGTCGCGCCACTCTTCAAGATTTGTCTGCCGATATAGTGCATTGTCATCAACAGATATCTTGGCATCCAGGCAAAGCAGGTTGTTTTTATTATCAATAATCAGCGGATTGATCTCAATCAGACTTAGGTCTTTATCGAGGAATAATTGATACAGTCCTTTTAGAAGATTAATCAGCTGACCCTGCTGATTGTTATCAAGTCCTAATGCATAGCTGACGCTTCTGGCCTGATAGTCTTGCAGTCCCATGACAGGGTCGATAATGAAAGTGAAAATTTTATCCGGGCTTTTGGCTGCGACTTCCTCAATATCCATACCGCCTTCACTGGAGGCCATAATGGCAATTTTTCTACTGCTGCGATCGACTACCAATCCCAGATACAATTCCCGGGATATTTCTGTTTTTGCCTGCACAAGGACACAGTTGATTGGCTGGCC
>SMWN01000018.1 GCA_004356415.1 Gammaproteobacteria bacterium | reverse complement strand
TTAGGCGTTTGATATGATCCCAGTCAGGCCGCTTGTTTTTATTCTTAACTGTTTCTAAAGGGGTGGCTGTTTGTGTAATGAACTGTCCAACAGCAACGCCGATACGCTTTGTACCAAAATCAAAACACAATAGCGTATTAATTTCACGCGTGTCCGACATCAGGTGAGAGTTGATCCATATCTATACCCAAAAGATTGGCAGCAGAATTCCATCGTTGTTCTACTGGCGTGTCAAAGATGATATGTGATTCTGCCGGACCACTTAACCAAATGTTTTCCTGCATTTCTTTTTCGAGTTGGCCTGCTGACCAACCCGCGTAGCCCAGTGCGATGAGGGTACTTTCTGGTCCTTTGCCATTTGCGATTGCAGCGAGAATATCCACAGATGTGGCAACGCTTATTTGCTCATTCACCCTCAGCGATGAATTCCAGTCCTGATGGTATCGGTGTAGAACGAAGCCCCGATCAGACTGCACTGGTCCGCCATCATAAATTGGTGTGTCCCTGGCAATTTCGTCTCCGAATGTAATGTCCATCTGCTCCAGGACTTCTCCAAGGACTAAATTCAGGGGCCTGTTAATAACAATTCCCATGGCACCTTTTTCATCGTGTGAATAGATGTAGGTCACCGTATGGTAAAAATTAGGGTCATATAGCCCCGGCATGGCTATCAGGAAATGATGCGTTAGATTCATTGAATCCATAGTGTCTAGTATCTTTAACTACGGGGAAAACTACAAGTATGAATTTTATCTAAATCGATTGCTATTGAGGAATTGCCACGTCCGTGTGATGTGCAGGATGTCCGTTTCTTCGCGAATTTTTACCGGGAATGGAGAATATGGCGAGGCAAGTTCAACAATACGTATAGCGGCATCATCCAGTATTTTATAGCCCGAAGAACGTCGTATGGTCACCTCGTTTATGGAGCCATCTTTGTTTAGTGCAACATCAAGAATCAAACTGCCAGATATTTTTTGTTTTCGAGCTGCATCGGGGTAATTTAAATTACCCACGCGTTCTACCTTTGAACGCCAGGCTTCCATATAGGCCGCATATTTATACTCTTTGGTACTGGCTGAAATAAATTTTCTTCTTGGACGCTCAGCTTTTGCCTGAAGTTTGCGTCGTATTTCAGCACTCAGAGAAGCTATCTTAAAGCTATTCGCCATCAGGGTTATTGCGCTTGGGGTCGGGGGGATCTCTGGTTTTTCAGGAATTATTTTGTCGCTAACGTTTTCTTCCGGTTTTTGTTGCTCTGCAATTTCTTCAACCGGTTTTGCTTCTTCTGATTTCAGGTCAACCTTTTCTGCCAATCGCTCATCTGCCTCTGTCGATTCAACAGCGATTTGTTCAACAACTTCTGCAGGTTCGGGTTCTGATTCTGTGACAAGCTCTGGTGAATTTGCTGCAGATTCAGCAGGGGGCTGTGATTCAGCAGGGGGTGGCGTTGCGATTTCCGGTTTTTCCTGAGGGAATGGTGCAGGCAATGGTGTTGTTGGACTCACGTGTTCTGAGACATCTCCACCACCTTCAAGATTTGCTTGCGCGAGAATCTTCGCATCTTCTGGTGCTTCACTTTGCTGCTGGACGAGAATGATCTCCATGGTCTCGTAACGGGATTGCGGCATATCTTCGGGGGCAAATGTGACACCCAGTACAAGAATGCCATGTGCCATGACAGCGAGACAAAATGTCAGACCGAAACGATCTGTCGGCGTTATTAGTGGCTTTGTCGTTGCCGCTGCCAATAAACCAGCTTCCTGTTAATCTTCAAAAAATATTCTCGAACGGTGTTTAATGGTTGTTTCAGACTATGGTATTCGCGCTTCAATAGCATCCATTAAATCGCCTGCAATATTGAGATTATATATTGTATCAAGTTCCCTGATACAGGTTGGGCTGGTGACATTGATTTCGGTTAAATAATCACCAATGACATCAATACCAACAAATAACAGGCCTTTCTCCTTTAAAGTGGGTGCGAGTTGTTCGCATATCCATCGGTCTCTGGTAGTCAATTCAACACCTTTTGCCGAGCCTCCAGCAGCCAGATTACCGCGAATCTCACCATCCTTAGGAATGCGGGCCAACGCATAGGGAACGGGCTCTCCATCGATCATGAGAATGCGCTTATCTCCATGGACAATCTCAGGAATGAAACGCTGAACCATGGCATGTCTATTACCATTCTCAGTTAATGTTTCGATAATTACATTGGTATTTTGATCAGAATGTTGCACTCTGAAGACTGAAGCCCCACCCATTCCATCCAGAGGTTTCAGGATAATATCCCTGTGTTCATCAAGAAATGCACGTATATGTTCTGACTTTCGGGCAACAAGTGTCGGTGTCGTGCACTGAGGGAACCAACTGACGAACAATTTTTCATTGGCGTCACGCAGAGATGCTGGATCATTGACGACCAAAGTGCCCTGACGATGTGCCAATTCCAGCAGGTAGGTTGCGTAAAGGTATTCCATATTAAAAGGGGGATCTTTACGCATCAGGATAACATCGAGATCAAAGAGTGATAGTGTCGACGCCTGATGAAACTGGTACCAGCGAGTGGTTTCATCTTCCACTGTCATCTTACGCGTTGTCGCACTTGGGATATCGTTAACCAGAAACAGATCGTCCATTTCCATGTAATAAATGTCCCAGGCCCTTGATTGCGCCTCAAGCAGCATAGCAAAGGAGCTGTCTTTTTTAATGTTAATCCCTTCAATGGGATCCATGATAATGCCCAGTTTCATGGTTTATTATTCATCATCTATCGTTCATTCGTGACCATATTCATCAGCCATCGCCAGAGTGTATGTCAGAGGATGTGCCAACGTAAGCAATTTATTGAGCTTCAGCAATTTACTAAGAGGTAGATTGATATTCAATCTACTAAAGTATTATTTTGCTAGAATAGTAATGATCCATCCATTTATGATAAAACCTTTGTCTGATACCCAAACTACTTGGAGATGCAGGCTTCAGAGTTCAAGTAGGAAGTCAGAGCACAGGTTACTTGTTCCAGACGTAACCTAAGTACCTACGTCCATGTAGGCAAGGCGCAACTCGTAGTGAATGACTAGTCCTTCATAAGCGTTGTAAAGCTTCCGCCCGGTAATTGCTCCAGGCATTACTCTACCACCTACGTCCTTGTAAGCGTCCCGGCTCGACTTTGTCTCCTGAGTCGTTCTACCTCCTGCGTCCATGCAGTCGTCACGCCCCTTCCCTACATCCATGTAGGCAACGTGGCACACGTTTTCTCGGTAACTGCTCCCCCCAAAGCGTTACTCTACCTCCTATATCCCTATAGTCGTACCTGAGCTCCCGCAGGGCAAGACGAGAAACAACCATCTTCTTCGTTCTAAAACCTTGAACTAGATAGAAAATTGTTCCTGCATTGCTCTACTAAGTTACATCCCTGTAACGATGTATTTTCTGCATACAATCCATCCATGGATATAAATGACTAGTTCCTCGGCTTTATGCCTTAAATATGGTTGCCTCCCGTCTTGTTGAAACCTACATCTCCAAGTGGTTTGGGTATAATAGCATTCAATAGATTGGGCCTGTTAAATATGTCTATAAAGAAAATAAGAATTGCAACCCGGGAAAGTCCCTTGGCACTGTGGCAAGCAGAACATGTCAAGGCGCGCCTTATGCAAAATGACCCCGGGCTTGAAGTTGAATTAGTCACGATGCAGACACAGGGGGACAAATTACTAGATACCCCTTTGTCTATGGTCGGTGGCAAAGGTTTGTTCACCAAAGAGCTTGAGCAGGCCTTGTATGATCATAAGGCCGATATTGCCGTTCACTCAGTGAAAGACGTGACTATTGATATGCCGGATGGACTGCTTTTATCCGTGTTCCTGAAACGGGAAAACCCGCACGATATATTTATCTCAAGTAAATATAAAAGTATAAATGAATTGCCCAATGGCGCAGTTGTCGGCACATCAAGTTTACGCAGGCAATGCCAGTTAAAGGCATGGCGTGGGGATCTGAATATCAAAGATCTTCGCGGAAATATCGGCACACGTTTAAGGAAACTCGATGATAGAAAATATGATGCCATCATTCTTGCTGCAGCAGGTGTTATCAGGCTGGGGCTGGAAGATCGTATTAGTGAAATAATCTCGATGGATATTATTTTACCCGCCATTGGTCAAGGCGCCATTGGGTTACAAGTCAGGGGTGGTGATCATGACGTTTTAGAAAAGATCCGTTCACTCAATGATGACACAACACAACAACAAGTAGAGACAGAGCGCATTGTCAGCAGACGATTGTTTGGTGGTTGTCAGTTGCCCATTGCAGCACATGCTGAGATTGATCAGGATTGCATTACTGTGCGCGGCATGGTCGGACGTGTAGATGGCAGTGAGATAATTCGGGATACCGTGGGTGGAAGTTTGCAAGAAAGAGACGCCTTGGGATTACAGCTTGCTGAAAGTTTGCTGGAAAAAGGTGCAGATAAAATACTCAATGAATTATTGCAGGGTTGATTTTTCCCGTATTATCCTGACGTTGGGTTATAACAATCCAGGTCATTCAATATTGGATCATGCAGGTAATGGATAAAACACTTGAGGGTCTTAGGATTCTTGTTACCAGGTCAGAAAATCAGGCGGCATTACTCTGCAAATTAATTGAAGATCATGGTGGTAAGGCAATTCGTTTTCCTGTGATCGAAATAAACAAAAGCGACAATCAACAGGCCGCAGAAAAATTACTCAATAATATCAGCCAATATGATATTGGAATTTTTATCAGCAAGAATGCCGTTGACTGGACCATGAAATTACTAGGTGGTAAATACTCGGCGTTAGAGGATCTAAGTATAATTGCTATTGGTGCTACGACGGCAGAAGTACTTGAGCAATTTTTATCAAAGCATGTGATCACTAATAATGGAATAAACAGCGAATCTCTGCTAGAAATTGATGCGTTGAGTGCTGATGAGATTAGCGGCAAGGGAATAATTATTTTTCGTGGTGAAGATGGACGTGAATTATTGGCGACAACACTAAGGGAAAGAGGTGCAAAGGTTGATTACGCAGAAGTCTACCGTCGTGACTGCCCGGAACATGATAAGGATGTTATCAATAAGCTCTGGGTAAGGGACACTCCTGATGCAGTGATTGTCACCAGTAATAATGGGCTACAGAATTTATTTTCTTTATTAAATGACGAACAGCGCAGTATTCTATTAAGCAAGCAATTGATTGTGATGGGGAAACGAATGTCGGATTTTTCAATCGGTTTCGGTTTTGCCAATCCGCCGATTCTTGCTGAAGAAAGTAGTGATGAAGGTATACTCAAGGCTATCGTGAAATGGGCGGCATTAGAAAAAAGCCGGAGGGTTAATTGAATGAGTGATGAGGACAATCAACTGGCATCTGAAGATCAGGCCGAAGATAAGAAAATAAGCATGGAAGAAGGCAAGTCAGAAAACAAGGCTGAAAATCAGAGGGACAATGCTGATGATGAAGAGTCTGAGCAGATTGCGTCAGACAAAAGAAAAAATAAATCAGCCTACTGTCGTCTGTTTGGTTTCATTGTATTGGTTTTAATCTGTGCTTTGATTGGAGGTGGCTATCATCTCTGGAATGAGTTGCAGCAAACAAAAGTTGATCTGGCTGAAGTTACAAATAATGGACAGGCACAAACTGGTTTGATGGCTGGGAATATTGCGGTGTTGGAAGACGCCATCAAGCAATTGGAACTAAAACAAATCGAACAATCAGAAGCACTGGCATCCCTTTACAAGGACAAGCGGGGTAATAATGAAGATTGGGCGCTTGCGGAGGTTGAGTATTTGTTAATTATTGCCATGCATCGCCTGTTACTGGAGGAGGATGTTGCGACCGCACTGGCGGCAATGGAAGCTGCTGATCTCAGGCTCAGAAATCTGGGTAATCCTGGATTATTACCAGTACGGCAACAATTAGCTTCAGACATTAATCAATTACGATCCGTCAATTTAGTAGATATTACCGGCCTTGCAATCTACCTGGCAGATCTGGTTGAACTTTCTGATGATCTCCTATTAAAGTCGAGTGTGTTATCAGTAGAAACAGAACATGCATTATCTTCGGAGGCAAATTACGCAGATGTTGAGGACCCGTTTTGGAAAAAACTGCCCAGATTACTTTGGCAGGAAATAAAGAGCCTGGTTGTTATCAAACGGTCAGGCGAAGTTAAGCAGGCCCTGCTGTTACCGGGAGAGGAGTATTTTCTAACCCAGAACCTCAAACTGGAACTGGAAAGCGCAAGACAATCGGTACTACGTTTAGACTCAGAAAATCTGCGGGCCTCCATAGATTTTATACAGTTCTGGTTGCGTCAGTATTTTGATACCAGTGATTCATCTGTTGTCAATGTGATGGAAACACTGGATAAAATGCGGTCGGTCGAATTGAAACCTGCCCTGCCTGATATCAGTTCATCCCTGGAAAGTTTACGGGCTTATGTGCATGAAGCGGCGTCTACACCGACAATTGGGCCAGCCGATGTCGATGAGATCCAATATCAATGAAACTACTGGCTTTAATTATATTCTCATTACTACTGGCCGTTGGCATTGGCGCCTATATTGAGGATGATGCGGGGTTGATAACAGTCGTAATTTCTGGTTGGACAATCCAAACAAGCTTCAGTTTTTTTATTATCTCAATGTTGGTTTTATTCCTGCTTTTACACTTCATACTACGTTTGATAAGCAGACTTTGGAGGATGCCCAGAGAACTTGGCCGCTGGCAGGAAAACAGACATCAGCGATTATCAGAAAAATATTTGTCACGTGGTCTAATGGCCCTGATTGAGGGAGACTGGAATAAAGCCGAAGTTTCTTTATGTAAAGGTGCTCCACATAGCCAGTCATCATTGGTAAATTACCTGGGTGCTGCGCGGGCGGCCCAACAATTGGGCGCAACGGAAAGGCGAGATGATTATTTACTTAAGGCTTATAAAGATGATCCGGATGCGGAAGTCGTTATTGGTCTGGTCCAGGCAGAATTACAAATCAAGCAACAGCAAACGGAACAAGCCTTGGCGACGCTGACACGTTTACATGATCAAAAACCAAAACAGGACAAGGTCAAAAAGATGTTACTGCATACTTATGCTGATCTCAAAGATTGGAATGCGATGCTGAAGCTATTACCAAAGATAGAACACGCGGGAATTTTTACTCGTGAACAAATTCAGGCTAAACAACTGGAGGCCTATGGTGGATTATTAAAAAATATTAGTCTAGATGGCGATAAAGAAAAACTAAACAATGCCTGGTTAAATATCCCCAGGAAAATACGCACCGAATTTCACCTGATT
>SMWN01000120.1 GCA_004356415.1 Gammaproteobacteria bacterium | reverse complement strand
GACGAATTAATTCATTTTGCTCATCATTTCTCACATAGCCGGTAGCGCGTATGCGATGTTGAAATAACCAGCCTTCATAATCAAAACCACCGGGATTGCTGAATCCGTAAGGTCGTTTGAGCCTCACATAAAGTTGCCAATATTCCCCAGATTTTACTTCGATATTATCTCTATACCACCCGAGACGCACTTTTCCTGGGCTTTTTAAAACGACGCCATCTTGCGATTTCATTTCATTGATCTGAAATTCAAAGCGGATCCCAGAATCCAGAATTTCCGGTAATGAAACAACCTGCCCTATGACAATCACGGTATCGCCTTCGATCATTCTATCCAGACCTTCAGACAAGATAATGTCTGCGCGAATGAACGCCCAAAGGAAACCACAGATAATTGCGCAGAGAATTTGGAATTTAGGTAAGACAAACACAGTCCATAAGACGACAGGCAGGAAAACCAGTCCCCAGAGGGACGGCAACATCGGCACATGTAGAAAGGTGGCAATGCCAATTAAAAATGCGATCGTCCTTGTACGCATTTAGCTTAACTTCTCCCTGAATACAATTGTTCTAAAATAAATTAATCCGTGAACTGCTATTTGTAAGTGTATACCCAAACTACCTGGAAATGCAGGTTTCAGCAAGATGAAAAGCAAGTATATTCAAGGCATGAAGCCGAAGAACTAGTCATTTATATCCATGGATGGATGGTATGCAGAAAATGCATCGTTACAGGGATGTAACTTAGTAGAGCAATGCAGGAGCAATTGCCGAGGAGCAATTTTTTGCCTAGTTCAAGGTTTTATAACGAAGAAGATGGTGGCTTATCGTTTTGCCCTGTGGGAGCTTAGGTAGAAAGCCAGTGCCGCATAGCAACTCTTATGAAGGGCTAGTCATTCACTGCGAGCTGCGCCTTGCCTACATGGATGTAGTTACTTAGGTTACGTCTGGAACAAGTAACCTGTGCTCTGACTATCTACCTGAACTCTGAAGCCTGCATTTCCAGGTAATTTGGGTATAATAGCGCGCCATTAAAAGGCGCCGAACCCTAAATTTCTTATATGAGTCTTAAATCCCACTTACAAAGATATATCCCTGAAAGAAAGCATATTCAGGAACATAAACACCTGCGCCATTTTGGAGATTGGTTGCATGATCCGAATATCTGGCATCTGACACGTCGTTCATCTGCAGGAGGTGTAGCGATAGGATTATTCTGGGCGATGATGCCAATTCCTTTACAAACAGTTTTTGCCGCTGCCACGGCCATCATCTTAAGATTAAATCTACCCTTATCTATCATCTTCGTCTGGGCGACCAACCCAATCACTGCCGCCCCTGTTTATTATCTGGCCTATAAACTGGGGAGTATATTATTAGACGAGCCAATACAGAACGTCGCTTTCGAATTTTCCATTCATTGGATGACGGATACACTGGTGCATATCTGGCAACCTCTCATGGCCGGTTGTTTATTATTGGGCGTATTCAGTGCCGCAATCGGCAATGTCACCATTCGGGTGCTATGGAGAATATTATTATTACGGAAGTGGGAACAAAGAAGGCAGGATAGATTCAATCAGAATTGACCTGGCGTACTGCGACCTATAAGTTTTAAGCCAAAACATCAAAAACCCATTACGATCAAATTGCGTTACTGTAAAGGAATCCTTAGAATACGGGTTCAAATCTTAGGGTAAGTTGATAAGAACATAGATAAATTTAGTGTATTTTTAAGAGAAGGCTGTAAAAACAGGCAAAGCATGCAAATAAAAATTAAATTACTCTCTGTAATCATCATTTCCGGCATCTTCATAACTTCTGCTGAAGCTGGCAATGAACAAATTCAGCGTCTGATACAGCAAGGTGATTTTGAGAAGGCACTTGTCATGGTGGAGGAGCGACTATCCGAGAATCCAAACGAAATTCAGGTTTTGTTTCTAAAAGGATTAACCCTCGCCAGTATGGACAGGCTAAAGGAAGCGGAATCAGTTTTTGTAGATTTAACCGAGAATCACCCAGAGTTGCCCGAACCTTTTAACAATTTAGCTGTGATCTATGCATCAAGTGGTGAATACGATAAAGCCAAGGAGGCATTAATTAGTGCCATAAATACCCATCCAAGTTATGCTATAGCATACGAGAATCTGGGTGATATCTACGCCAAAATGGCTTCACAAGCTTATAATCAGGCCCTGAAACTCGATTCTGACAATAAGGAGACAAGAAAAAAGCTTGCCATGATCAAAGACTTGATCCTGGAGCCTGAGCCCGTCACTAAAGATCAACGAGCAGCAACCATCCGTCCCGAGGCTATCGCACAAATCAATTCGGAGTCTGTGGTCGATCCAGAACCTGTAATTTCAAAATCAGAGCCAGAACCTGAATTGGCCAAATTCGACCCTCGGCCAGCCGCCATTCTGGAACCCTCTTTTGATAGTGAAGCAGCGCGTAAAAAAGTGGAAGCCGCCGTAAATAGTTGGGCCAATGCCTGGTCTTCGAAAGATGTGGACAGGTATATCAATAGCTATTCAGGGAAATTTGTCCCGCCAAATGGTTTGAGCCGTGCAAAATGGCAAGAACAACGTCACATACGTTTGAATCAACCGAAATTTATCAAAATTATCCTCAAAGATATGACGGTTAAAATACTTGGAAAAAATATTGCAATGGCAAGGTTTACTCAGACCTATCAATCTGATACTTATAGTGATCAGGTAACCAAGCAACTATTATTGGATAATACCGATGGGACGACCTGGCTAATTTCAAGAGAAGAATCCAATTAGAATGGATAACTGGAGGAATATATTGCAACCAATGAAAGTGATAATAAACACTGCCATCACAATTATAATTGCGCTTATCTTATGCCAAACACTGGCAGCAAAGGAACAGCAGCAATTTCAAGAGACGAAGCAACATCTCTCGGCTCAATCAGAAGCTCTGTTAATGTCTGCCCTTGAAAATATCAGTCAATCAAAGATCGATGAAGCTCTGACAGATCTTGACAAATTAAGGAGCATCAATCCTAAATTTGCTTTAGCCCAATTAATTTATGCTGATTTAATGATGGCAAAGAGTCAGCGTATTACGAATTTTGGAAACCTGCACATGAAAAACCCTGAGCAGGTTAATGCCTTGCGTGACGAAGCACTTGCTCGCTGGAATTATTACAAATCACCCATTGATAAAACCCTGATACCTTCCTCCGTGATCCAACTGGCAAACGCACAGGATCATGTGATTGTTGTGGATCAATCCAGGCATCGCTTGTTTTTATTCGAAAATCGAGATGGTGTACCAGTTTATGTGGATGACTTTTATGTCACGATTGGTAAGAAAGGCACTGGCAAAGCCGTTGAAGGTGATCAAAAAACACCGTTGGGTGTGTATTTTATCACTCGCTTTATCGAACCCGGTGAATTACCGGATCTCTATGGCGATGGAGCATTTCCTATTAATTATCCAAACATCTGGGACAGGCGTAGTGGTCGAACTGGTACTGGTATTTGGTTACATGGCACACCCAGTGAGACATTCTCACGACCGCCGGATGACAGCGATGGTTGCGTCATCATCAGTAATGATGATTTAAACACATTGGCACCCTATATTGGTGAGAGTCAAACAACACCTTTAATCCTCGCACAGGAAATTGAATGGGTCACAAAAACCGAATGGCAACAGCACCGAAAGAATTTTTATGGGCATCTTGAACAATGGCGAAAAGATTGGGAAAGTCGTGATGCTGGATTGTATTTACGTCATTATTCCAAAGACTATGAAGGGCTCGGTAAAAACTATGAAACTTGGGTTGCACATAAGCGCCGGGTAAATCCTTCCAAATCTTTTATCAAGGTGAACTTAATCAACACGAGCATCTTTCTTTACCCCAATGGTACCGATCCGATTTTGGTTATGACTTTTATGCAGAACTATTCCAGTAATAATTTTCACCGTGTATACCGTCAGCGTCAATATTGGCGAATGGGAGAAGATGGGAACTGGCGAATCATTTTTGAAGGGTCAGTTTGAAGTAACATTAGAAAATTTAGCTGCACATCATGGTCCTAGTTTGCCGAATAAACTATTCCATAACTGTGGCTTTTGCCAAATTGCAGCTATCCTCCGATTGACAAGCTCATAACATTTTCCACATATATTAAAAAAAAATTTCTATCGCATCCATTTCAACCAATTTTTTTCTTCGCCTTGAGCCAATTGTAGTTCTTTTTCCAGGTCCACTGGTTCACTTGGACGCTCCTCTGGCATATTTTGTCTCAACCATCTAATCATATCAATCCATATATCATTGACCTCTCTCGGGCTGGGCATGATACCGGCGTGTTTAAGTTCAATGGTGAGGACGGGAATACTTCGTTGAATGCCAGCGAAATTTCCCAGAGAGCCGGGATAGGTACCAAGTAGATTCAGATGTAAGCGACCGAGCTTATTGGGAGCATTAGTAGCACCATTGTGATTGAAGTCCACGATCCCATGGGGTGCGTGAACAGCAATAATGACATCAGGCTTAAAGTCATTGATTTCACCATACAACCAACGCGTTTCAGGTTCGCTTAATGGATGGGTGCCGGGATAGCGACGAGGGTTTTTATTGGTGCGGACGACCCAGTAATATACTGATTTTTCTTACCAGTCTCGTGTTGGAAAATTTCGATTGAGGTCGACACCATTTGCATTGGTACGGCTGGATTTTTTCTTTAACAAACCATCCGGATTCATCAAGGGATAAACACGCCAGTGAAATAAACCTGAATGAAATTGATCCAGCGTCTTAAGCCATTTGAAAACCACACTTACAGAAGAATATTCATCGCCATGGGTACCACCGATTAGTAAAACGCGACCCATGGGTTTACGGCTCCTCAAAGGAGGATATTCCTTGAACAGAATTGGGGCGCCATTAACAGAAACACTGCTACTGCGCTGTAGATTACGATTTAGGCATTCTTCGTAACCAACGCTGAATAATTTTTTTGCAATACGGGAACATTCATGATCGATACGTGGTGTTGGCGTTCGCTCTTCAGTCAATACATGGCTTGCATGCAATACAGAGTAAGTCCAAGGAAGATAAATATATTTATACGGCGTGTCTTCATATCAAAGCCATTATTCCAATTGTTAAGCGCTTTATCAATAAAGCAGCTAACTCACGGTTCATTATTCAGTATCGGTCTTGAATTGATATGCCTAATGCGCTTCCAAAAGTCCATCATGTAACTGATAAGTTTTATCCATTTTCTCTGCCAGGCTCAGGTTATGTGTCACCATAATCAAACTGGTGCCGACATCCTGTTTTAATTCCAGCATTAAATTAAATACCTGGTCTGCAGTTTTCTCGTCCAGATTCCCCGTCGGTTCATCGGCAAGGATACATTCTGGTCGGGTGACCAATGCCCTGGCTATGGCAGCACGTTGTCTTTCACCGCCGGATAATTCTCCTGGTTTATGTTCCAAACGTTCTCCTAGCCCGACTTTCTCCAGTATTTCTCTAGCTGACATGGCAGCTTCATTCGCATCGCAATTATCAGAAATTAACAGGGGCATGGCGACGTTTTCAAGCGCTGTAAATTCAGGTAATAAATGATGAAACTGGTAGATAAAACCCAAAGATTCATTACGTAACTTTCCCCTCTCTGCATCAGTGAGTGTTGATGTTTTTTTACCAACGATTGTCGTCTCGCCTTTGTTGGGCAAATCCAGCCCAGCCAGTAAATGTAACAAGGTACTTTTCCCGGACCCTGACGTACCCATAATAGCGATACTTTCACCCCGCGTGACCTGTAGATTGACGCCCCGCAATACATCGACCTGCAAATCTCCTTCTGCAAAGGATTTGTAAAGATCAACACATGAGAGGACCTGATCAGTTAGTTGGTCACTCATAGCGTAGTGCCTCGGCAGGTTGTGTGTGTGCTGCCCTGAGTGCAGGATAAATCGTTGCCAATATGCAGAAGAGAAAAGAAAAAATACCTATTATGATAACGTCACCCCTACGCAAATCCGAAGGCACCTCACTGATGTAATACACCTCGGCCGAGAGAAAATCTACTTGTAACATTTTTTCAATGGCAGGAACGATGGTTTCAACATTTGATGCTAACCAGACGCCACTGATAACACCGAATAATATTCCCACCAAGCCGATTAATGTACCCTGGATCATAAAAATTGCCAGAATACTTTTTGGACTAATACCAATAGTTCTCAATACTGCGATATCCGCTTGTTTGTCAGTGACTGTCATCACCAGGGTTGAAATAATATTAAATGCAGCCACGGCGACAATCAGCATCAGAATAAAGAACATGACCGTTTTTTCAGTTTTTAATGCCTCGAAAAAGTTTGAATGCCTTTGCGTCCAGTCCGTTACCCAGAAATAACCGGGCAATTGTGAAACAACATTTCTGCTAACGACTGGTGCGGTAAGGATGTTGTCTGTTTTTAAACGTAAGCCTGTTGGGCCGTCCTTGCGAAATAAACGCATGGCATCGTCCATGTGAATCAGTGCCAATGCACTATCAAACTCATGCATGCCAATCTCGAAAATACCTACAACCGTAAAACGTTTGAGTCTGGGCATGATACCGGCTGGTGTGACATTGGCCTGTGGTGCAACCAGGGTAACTTTATCACCGACCGTCACGCCGAGTGTTCGTGCGAGTTCTTTCCCAAGAAGCATGTCAAATTCGCCAGCGACAAGGCTTGATAACTCTCCCATGATCATTCTGTCTGCAATGACAGAAACCTTGGTTTCTTCTTCTGGTAATATGCCTCTTACAATTGTGCCATTGACACTTTTAGCGTGTGTCAGCATGCCTTCGGCATGAAAATAAGGGGCGACACCGATAATTCCCGGATAATGCTCAATCTCAGCAGCTAGAGTTTTCCAGTCTGAAAGTGATTTGCCCCGTTCGACAACGGTGGCATGCGAAGCCATCCCCAGGATTCTATCGGTGAGCTCTTTCTCAAAGCCATTCATTACAGAAAGTATGGTAATAATAGCCATGACACCAATACCAACACCCAAAATAGATATTAAGGAAATGAATGATATAAAATGATTACGACGTTTGGCTCGTACGTAACGCAGTCCGATAAAGACTTCGACAGGTTTAAACATGAGCGGCATTATAAGCGACAATCACAGTTTTAACATAAGACATAGGTTTAAAATAAAACTTTTGCGTTTAAGGGATCGCTTTTGAGAATACTTGCAATTGATACTGCCACTGAAGCTTGCTCGGCTGCCCTGCATAGTGATGGGGCTATTACGACAAAATACCAAGTCGCACCGCGTAAACATGCTGAATTAATCCTCACCATGGTCGATGAGCTGCTTTCAGAGTCAGGGGTTTTACTCTCGCAGCTTGATGCTTTGGCATTTGGACGCGGACCCGGTGCATTTACCGGTGTACGTATCGCAACAGGTGTTATCCAGGGGCTGGCGATGTCTGCCAATTTGCCCGTCGTGCCTGTTTCAACACTCGCAGCCCTGGCGCAAGGCGCAATGACAGAATCAAAACGGCTTGCCTGTGCGATCGATGCACGTATGGGCGAGGTTTACTGGGCTTTATATCAGGCAAACGACGCAGCCATAATGCAGCTTGTCGGCGAAGAAATTGTTTGCCCGCCTGATTCAATTAGATTTTTCGACTCAGGAGACTCGGTTGAATCTGATAACTGGTTCGGTGTCGGCAGTGGTTGGGAGACCTATGGGTCAGAACTACAAAATCAGATGGGAGATGCCTTAGCTGGATTTAGACTGGGTGATTATCCTTCAGCAGAAGCTATCTGTACCTTAGCTGTTGATGCTTATCGGCGAGGTGATACTGTGGATGCTGCAGCAGCGCTTCCTGTTTATTTACGGGATAAAGTCACCGATTAGGTTTGCACGTAATAAATATGCACGGACATACTATTAACATTAGATATGATTTATATCTTATTGATTAATAATAGTTTATTATTATACTTAAACAAGTTTCTTAGCAAGCGACAGGTAGGTTTGTAGAATTGGCTAACAGACTAAAGCCCGGTTAGAATTTCGTTATAGGCATTATCGTCCATCAGTTCTTCAACTTCTTCGGGATGATTAATGCTTATCATCATAAACCATCCATCGCCTTCAGGATCTGCATTGACAATTTCCGGTTCATCTCCCAGATTTTCATTTATCGCAAGCACAGTGCCTGTTAATGGCATTTTTACCTCTCCAGCCGCCTTTACTGATTCCACGACGGCAGCTTCGTCATCCATGCCTAGTTCTCTGCCAACCTCAGGTAATTCTACATAAACAATATCCCCTAACTGCTCCTGGGCATAATCAGTAATACCTATCGTTGCTGTGCCATCTTCTTCCAGCCTGATCCACCGATGATCTTCTGTGAATTTCATCTCACTCATTAGAATTGTTCCTAATATTGGCTCTGATTTAATTAACAATTTTTTCTGTCGTCATGGTGCTTAGTATAAACCGCAACCGTTTCAACATGACGCGGATTATCGCGACAGAATATTCTATGAATTAACCCGCAATTGCAACCACTCAGCGTCACGCCCCATCTTCATTTAAGCGTCGGATAACACTATTAATCTCGCCAGAAGCATTCAATCTCAGATGGCGATAACCCGCAGCACGACCATCTTTTGTGTATTGACCCGCCCCAGGCATAAATTGAACACAGGTAGAAGGCGTTGCCATCAGGGTGACGCCATGACGTTCAGAGAAAAATTCCTGATGAATATGTCCCCATAAAACAGCTTTGATGTGATCATATTTATCCAGAACATTGAAAAAATCTTCTGGGTTATTTAATCGCATACTATCCATCCATACGCTACCGATTTCGACCGGGGGGTGATGTAGGCAAATCAGTACATGTTTATCGAGATTTTCATTCAATATTTTATCCAGAAAATCAAGTTCATCCTGTGCAAGATATCCAGCATGGGTGTTTGCCAAAAAGGAATCCAGCATGACAACAATCCATGACCCTATTTCGATAGACTTTGCAGTATGGATATTTTTTTTATTTAATACCTGATACATCAATTTCGGATCATCATGATTTCCGGGTAACCAAAAAATCGGTTTATCAATATCTGTCAATATATCGAGTAATCTTTCGTAGACAATAGTCACTGGATCATGCGCGAGATCACCCGTTACTAATACGGCATCCACTGGCCAGTCATTGTTTCTGGCGAGGTTTAATACTTCTTTAAGAGAGGATTGGGTATCTACGCCATCAAGTGTTTCTTTTTCATCAGCAAAAATATGTGTGTCCGTGATTTGCAATAACTCAGCATAGTCCTGATGAAATGGTTTTATCTTGAAATGATTATTCATGCTTATTCTTCTGGCTTATTGTTCTGCTTATTACCCAAGTTATTAGCTGGCCCAGCGATGATTCAGAAGTGGAATATTTTTAAATACGGGGATGAACATTCCGTAAGCTACCAGACCAACAATATCTGCAACGATATCGAACAAGGAAAACATTCTGTGCGGCAGAAGGTGTTGAATAATCTCCAATGAAAAACCATAACTGACCAGGAAGACTACTTTGATCACATTGAAACTGGACCCCGGGAATGAAAAATCCATTAGTAAAGCTAGTACAAAAAAAGCAACAAAATGATTTAATTTATCGTATGTCGACGGGACAATTGTGAATTCCAGTGAGCTTGTTGCCAAGAACGTCACTACGATCAAAGTGATAAACAATAAAAATCTGAAAGTATGGATGGTTGTTCTTGATAATTTCATTTCGAAACAGATAATACATCGCCCTGCATTTTTTCGAAAAAGAATTCATCAACATCTGCCAGCTCCGTGCTTCTTCTCATATTGGGCAAACTATTCAAGAATACTTTTCCATAAGCTTTGCTGATGAGCCTTGGATCACAAATCATGAGAACGCCGTAGTCGTTCGCGTCTCGTATCAATCTACCAACGCCCTGTTTCAAGTTAATCACGGCCTTTGGTACTTGATAAGTCATAAATGGATTTTGTCCATTTTCCTGCATCTTGGCTGCCCGTGCGCGGAATACTGGATCATCGGGGGGTGCAAAAGGTAATTTGTCGATGATGACACAGGAAAGCGCCTTGCCTCTGACATCAACACCTTCCCAGAAGCTGTTGGTGCCTAGTAGAACAGCATGTTTAGTTATGCGGAACGATTGCAATAGTTCTGACCTTGGCGCATCCCCTTGTCGTAGTAATGGATAGTCAATCCTACCTGCTAATAAACGATAAGCTTCATTCATTGCGCGATGGCTGGTAAATAATAAAAATGCATGTCCTTGACTTGCCTCAATCACTGGCAATGCCATATTGATAACTGCCTCAGTATAAATCGATTCGCCAGGTTCCGGCATACCTTGAGGTAAATAAAGTAATGCCTGTTTTTGATAATCAAATGGGCTGGACCAGCTTTGGGCATTTGTCTGTGACAAACCGAGTTGATCGGTAAAATGTGTAAAATCTCCAGCAACAGAAAGCGTGGCTGAAGTATAAATACAATTACAACCGTGTTCTGCCAACCGCGCCTGGAATATGGCTGAAATATCCAGAGGGGTTTGATGCAGTAGAAAGCCCTGCCCTCTCGTTTCCAGCCATTGAATCAGCTCTTCCGTTTCTCTTTCCATAAACGTCTGTAGCATTTCGATCATATTGTTGCATCGTCGCCAACAATTCTCTAGTGATTTTGACCGTTCCGCGAGGATATCCATATATTTTTCAAGTGTGATTAAATGATCGAGAAAATCCTGTAATGCCTCTTTGATTTCTTTATCAGCAAATACCTCATTCCATGCGCTGCGTCGTTCTTTACGTCCAAAACTTAAACGTAATTTACGCAGGCTTGTTTGAGATTCCCGGATTTCATCCTGCACTTCTTCCATATCGCTTGCATCGGTCAAGTATGCAACTGTGGTGTCATTAAATAACTCCGTAAATTGACGACTACTCAGAGTCTGACTGAAAAAATCCGACGCCAGGTCAGGTAATTGATGAGCTTCGTCAAAAATAATCGTGTCTGCTTTTGGTAATACTTCACCAAAGCCTGATTCACGTAATGCCAGATCTGCCAGAAGCAAATGATGATTAACAATGATCACCTCAGCTTCATTTGCCTTACGCCTGGCCTTAAAGACAAAGCAGTCATCATAAAAACTGCAATCCTGTCCCAGACAGTTCTCTGCCGACGAAACAATTCTAGAGCGAATGGCAGCATCTTCCGGCAGGTTGGTTAATTCCGCCAGATCACCTTTGTCTGTCTGTGTTGCCCATTGTTTTATCATGGGTAACTCCGATAAATCTTCTTTACTGATATAACTGAAATTTTCATCGCCATATTCAAGTCTGTGTAAACAAAGATAATTTGCTCTGCCTTTGAGTAAGGCTGTGACAACCGGAACATTTAATGCCTTGCGTACTATGGGCAAATCTTTGTAGTACAACTGATCCTGAAGGTGTTTGGTGCCTGTAGAAATAATCACCCGTTTGCCAGATAGCAGTACAGGGACCAGGTAAGCAAAGGTTTTCCCTGTCCCGGTACCCGCTTCACACACAAGTGAGTCATCATTGCTAAGTACCTCAGCAATCGTCTGTGCAAGTTGCTGCTGTTGAGGGCGCACGGTAAAGCCATCAAGACAATCTGCGAACGGGCCCGTTTCAGAGAGGATATCGTGAACACTAAACATAAGTTCAGGATAATCCTTTAGGCTCTTCCAATTGGAAAGGTGAGTACATCATGAATATCTTCCAAGTCTATTATTGCCATTAGCAGCAGATCAACCCCCACTGCAATACTTACGCATTCAGGAAGGCCATGTTTCAATGACTTTATTTTCGGCGCATGGACGCCATGATTCTGACATTTACAGTTCACTAATTGATATTTAATCTCTGTGATTTTTATCTTTTTGCCCGTCCGACATATTCACCCGTTCGGGTATCAATCTTCAGAAACTCACCATTCTCAA
This sequence comes from Gammaproteobacteria bacterium, assembly GCA_004356415.1. GTDB lineage: Bacteria > Pseudomonadota > Gammaproteobacteria > Eutrophobiales > Eutrophobiaceae > SMWN01. Next base: position 3,547 of record SMWN01000120.1, on the reverse strand, counting down.
TAAACAAAGGCACCTTCACAACGGCTCCTGTTTCCAAAGTTGCTGGCTTCGATCCTCCCGATGCTGTATCACCTCGTAGGCCAGGATCGGTATCTGTAATTTGAAGTATGACAAAATTTGGTGCTGCAACCATTAACGGCAAACCATTCCACAAAGTGACTTCACAAATTTCTTCACCTTTCAGCCATTGTGCAGCCTCCTCAACGGCCGCTTTATCAGCCGAAAATTGTTCAAATGTTGTTTGATCCATGAAGTACCAGCTATCACCATCGTTATAGAGGTATTGCAATTCTGTATCCAGAACATCTGCTGCTTCAACGCTTTCGCCAGATTTATAAGTTCTTTCAATGACGCGACCATTCTTCAGGTTACGGATCTTGATCCGATTAAATGCCTGTCCTTTACCCGGCTTTACAAATTCATTGACCACAATTGCATAAGGGTCATTGCCAATCATGATCTTCAGGCCCACCCTGAACTCACTTGTGCTATATTTCGCCATAAATACATTTTCCGAATATTCTGTACAATAATTTATTATCATACCGTGAATAAGGGCCCACATGCAGCAGAAGGTGAACTCGGATCCTCAACGAATTGCTCAACAAGCTAAATATTGAAGATGTTTCATTGAAATCGAAGCAGACAAATGGGGATTCCCCCAGTCCGTATCCTATCTGGCTAGCTAAATAAAATTTAATAAAATAATCCTGAAGACCCTTTGCTTAAACAGGTGCTACCTATTGAAAGGGGTTAATGATTCTGTTTATAGGTTGGTGGAATTAAGTGAAACTTTATTTTCATATGGAATTACTCCTTATTATCTACATCTGTTAGGCCCATCGCAGGAACGAGCCATTTAAGGTTACTGAAACCGGTGCGAAATTGCTCATATAATGAGGTGCAAAAACAACTTCCTGGGTATCTGGTAGCAAGGTTGATCAGAGTGGTCGTGGATACATCCCACAAAATCATTGTCTCTTTTTAGGTTTTTAGTCGACGGTATTTTGCTCGTCAATAAGCATTCAATTAGATATAATCACGACAGAATAAAGAATTTTAATCAATGAGAAATGTGCCTGATTTTCCAAGATGTCCAATCTAAACTTAAAGAAAATACTGATCATTGACGATTCGGAAGACTTTAGAAACCTGCTAATAAAGTTTTTTGAGAAAGTCTGTACAGGAGCAACCATTGATGTCTATGACCCGGCTGATGGTAAACCCTCAGAAACGTTTATTTGGGAGAAATATAATCTGATTATCCTTGATTATGATCTGGGTAATGGTGAGAATGGTCTGGAGTGGCTCAGGTTATACAAGACCTCTTCCAGTTTTCCCCCAACGATAATGTTAACGGCACATGGCAACGAGGAGACGGTTGTTAATGCGTTCAGATATGGGGCGCAGGGTTATCTAAGTAAAGATGGTTTGACCAAGGCCCGGCTGATTGAATCTATTAAATGTGCCTTAATAAAATACCAGGAAGATTCAAAGAAAGCAGATACGCAAAAATTATGTGTGCACATATACAATAAGGAAAAATTTTATCGTTCTCTAGAGCACACTAACAAGAATGACATTGTGATTCTGGCCGAGATTGACAGATTTCATGCATTACATGATGAAGTCGGTATGTTATCTGCAGACAGAGTTGCAAATTTCACCTCAAAAATAATTTTAAAATATATTACTGACTCGGAAAATACCGAGGAAATGACAAGGATTGGCGATTCAAGTGTTGCAATATTAATCCATGATTATCAGGGAGAGGATAAAGGGAAAGTTGTTTGCGAACAGCTTTGTAAACTGTTTGACGAAGCAATATATGAGGAAAACGGTAAAAGAATTGATTTTTCACTTAATATTGCTTCGATATATATATCGAGCGATGACACGGATGTAGAAACCATTCTAAAACAGGCAGCTATTGCCTGCCGGGTTGCCAGAGATAAACTTGGCAATTCATTTGTCATTCATGAAATCACAAATGATGATGTCGATGATGAAATAGAATTTGATGAACAACTGTTTATACACATTCAAAATGCATTTAATGAAGATCGCGTTAAACCTCACTACCAGGCTTTTGTCAAGCTCTCCAGTATGGATTCAAAACTCGATTCTATTGAATATTATCAAATCAGAGTAAATTTGATTGGTCTTGACGATGGAATAATCGAAGGCAGGGAGTTCATGCCTGTTCTGAAAAGTAGAAAAATGCAAAAAGATATGGATAGATGGGTCATTCATTCATGTATACAACAGATTGTCATGCTCAAAACATCTGATTCAGGGAAGTCCGGTTTTTTTGTCTCCTTAACAGAGGAATCACTTAGTGATATAGAATTTTCAAAGTGGCTGGAAATGGAGCTTACTGCGCAAAAAGTGTCTGACTTGGACAATGCGCTAGTGCTTGAAATAAGCATAGGTAATTATATAAAATATCAGAAACAAGCATCAATTTTGGTCAAGACACTTAGTGTAAAATACCATGTGTTATTTGCTCTGTCTGAAGTAACAGGATGTTCAACGCTAGAGAGTTGCCTGTCTCAATCAAAATTTGATTTTATTATGCTTTCACCCTTTTTAGGTGATAATTATATGACGGTAAAAGAAATTGAAGATATTCTCAACACAGGGAAAAAATATTTATGTTTGTCTGTGGCAAATCAAATTGAAAATAATGATGCATTAACAATATCTATGCATTGTGAATTTGATTTTTTTTCTGGTTATTTTTTTCAGCCGCCACAAGAAAATATTATAGAAACTGAAGTGGTGGAGGTATAACTGCGATACTATTGAATAACAGCTTCTGAATAAAGCTATTGAATATAACGAGCCATTGTTTCCTTAAATAACTCACTTTTCACAGGTTTTATCAAATAAGAGTCGCATCCGGCAAGCGTTCCTTTAACCTGATCAGTAGAGGACGAGTTACCTGTCAGCATAATGATGGGTGTTTCTTTAAAATTTTCATCGTTTTTTATTATTTTACATAACTCATACCCATCAACACCTGGCAGTATGACGTCCAGAAAGATCATGTCGTAACGATTTTCCTTAATTAATTCCAGTGCTTTTTCACCTGTTTCCGCCAAATCAACCTGCTTCACGTAGCTCTTCAGTGCCATATTCATCTGGATTCGTACGGGCAGACTATCATCGACAACCAGAACCGAGGCAAGACTTTTTTCTTCAGTTTTCGCTGATGCATCTGTGATGGCTTGTTTCTGGGCCTGTTCCTGAGCAGGGGTGCTTGAATCCAGCAAGTCATCATTCTCAAATGCACCATCGTCAGAAGAATCGAACTCTTTGGTGGCCAGCCTTTCAAATAATGACAGCATCCTTGTTATAATAAACGGTCGACGCATATAATAATTTTCCGTATCTCTGGATCTTACACGTGTGACCCTGATGGCAGGTATAGATGGATATTCAGTATTTTGAATACACAATGTTTGCCACTCAAGGACTGCCTCTGCATCATCAAAGTTAACAATCATCATTTCAGGCTTGTTATTTTTATCTCCATCAAACAGAT
>SMWN01000119.1 GCA_004356415.1 Gammaproteobacteria bacterium | reverse complement strand
TTTTTCGAAATGTCTGACCGCAGGTCTATTGTGTAATAACTCCGGGGTCGAACTTCAAGCCTGTGGTGATTGTCGTTCATGTCATTTGATCCAGGGAGGGAGGCACCCGGACCTTGTGACTATTGAACCTGAAGAAACAGGGAAACAGATTAAGGTTGATGAGATAAGAAGACTGATAGATTTCATGCATCTTAAAAGCCAGTATGGCCGCTATAAAATTTCGGTAATCACACCTGCCGAGTCGATGAATAGAAATGCTGCAAATTCACTCCTAAAAACACTTGAAGAACCTCCGGGGCAGTCATTATTGATACTTTTGAGTCACAGACCAAATTTATTACCGATTACCATCCGCAGCCGTTGTCAGCAGTTAAGATTTAAACCCGCCTATGACGAAGATACGGTGCGTTGGGTGGAAGAAAATATTGAAACGGATGAAAATATAAAGCACTTACTCACAAAGGCTGGAGGTGCGCCTTTAGCAATCCCTGAGATGCTGGAAAACAATATCTTCAAATATCAGCGAAATTTACTGGACGATCTGTTTGCCCTGAAAGCAGGGCTGGACGATCCCGTCAAGGTCGCAGAAAAGTGGAAGACCTACGACACCTCCCATGTTTTGTTCTGGTTGTCTCAGTTGTTCGCGGATATGGTACGAATCAAATCATTGGCAAAACCACTGAGAATTAGTGATTCGACCATAATCGTTCGCTTGCAAGAGCTGATAAAACAGTTAGAATTACATGAGTTGACAGGTTTTTATCACCTGTTACTTGAGAATTACGGCCTGAGCACCGGCACAATCAGCTATAATTCACAGGGTCTGCTAGAAGATGTCATTATCTTTTGGCAGCATTTGAACGATTCAAAATAGGGGGAGATAACGTGGCCGCACCCAAGGCTCGTGATCCACGACAGGGCATACTGTCATTAACGATACGTGATAAGAGTGCACTTTATGCTTCTTATATGCCATTTATCAAGAATGGTGGTCTGTTCATCCCTACCGCAAAACCCTATAGCCTGGGCGATGAAGTGTTTATGCTGTTGAGTCTGATGGAAAGTAAGGAAAAACTGCCTGTCGCTGGACGTATTGTCTGGATCACACCCAAAGGTTCCCAGGGCAATAAAACTGCGGGCATTGGCGTGCAATTTAGCAAACTGGACAAGGGTGCGACCAAGAGCAAGATTGAGAAGCAATTGGTAGGCGCATTATCATCAGATCGTCCCACACACACAATGTAGCTACCGCTTTCGTTTAAAATGTCCGTCACCACCGGATATTCGTTTTTATTAATCCATTAAACCTACCGTGAAGGAAGTCGAGAATGCTTGTTGACTCGCATTGCCATATCCCGATGCTCGGACAGGACATGGAAGTGGATGAAGTCATTGCCAATGCAAAAGCGTTGGGTGTAGAACATATGTTGTGTGTCTCTGTGGATCTGGAGACTTATCCCGAGATACTGAGCCTGGCAGAGCAGTATGACTGTATTTACGCCTCTGTTGGCGTTCATCCGAACACCAGCATGCAGAAAGAAGTTACCCACGAGACACTCGTTCAACTGGCATCGAACGACCATGTCATTGCCATTGGTGAAACCGGTCTGGACTATTTCAGGAGTGAGGGGGATCTGGGCTGGCAGCGAGAGCGTTTTCGTACCCATATCAGGGCCGCAAAATCAGTCAATAAGCCCCTCATCATCCATACTCGAGATGTCGGCGTAGATATCACACGAATTCTCGAGGAAGAGGGGGCTGATGCAGTGGGAGGCGTAATGCATTGCTTTGTAGAGGACTGGGAAACGGCTCAAAAGGCCATGGAGATGAATTTTTATATCTCATTTTCCGGCATCGTGACCTTCAAGAATGCAAAAGGAGTGCAGGAGGTTGCGAAACAAGTTCCATTAGGACGGATGTTAGTGGAAACGGACTCACCCTACCTGGCTCCCGTACCCTATCGAGGAAAGCCAAATCAACCGGGGTACACTCGCTATGTGGCAGAGTTTATCGCTGAGCTTCATGATACCAGTCTAGAGCATATTGCTGAGCAAACAACAGCCAATTTTTTCGAATTATTTAAGCTTAATAAACATTAATATAACTATATATATCAAATAGATAAAGATAATATCTCCAGTGATTTATCAATAGTATCCAAGCCAGTATAAAAATGCGGTGAAAAGCGTATACCCCCCATGCGATTGGCACAAATCACTTTATTATTCATTAAGTTAGTGTGTATCTCAGTCGACTCTTTTGTGACGATTTTAAAGGTCACAATGCCCGCACGACGTTGTCCTGATGTTGGACTCAGGATCGTTATCATATCTAAATCATTAAGTTTATCAATGAGATAAGAAGTATTTTTGAGGATACGATTCTCAATTTTTACCATGCCAATCTCAGCGAATAATGACAGACTGGCCGATAAAGCATGGATGCCCAACATATTTGGACTACCACATTCAAAACGACGTGCATTATTAGCAGAAGACCATTCTTTGCGGTCGTAATCCCTGTGATCTTCAACCATATGCCAGCCAAATTGATTTAATTTCAACTGATCACGAATTTCAGCGCGACAGTAGAATAGGGCGATGCCTTCTGGTCCACACATCCATTTATGCGCATCAGCCATGACAAAATCAGCTTTAATCGCCTGGGTATCGAATTGATGTGCACCGATACTCTGAATCGCATCGACACAAAAGTAGAGTTTATTGTCCCGGCAAAACTGTCCAAGTTTGGCTAAATCCAGTTTTAAACCAGACCCATATTGCACAGAACTGACCGTCATGATTCGCGTTCGTTCATCACAGGCGGAGATTAAGGCCAACTCCGGGTCACTAGATTCATCAGATGGCATGATGTCAACTTGACGCAATTCAACGCCATGCCGTGCCTGAGCCTCCCATACAATACGATTTGAGGGAAATTCCTGGTCTGTACTGACGATATTATCGCCATCATGCCAATTAATCCCGCAGGCAACGACTGATAGTGCTTCTGATGTGTTTTTCAACAAAGAGATGTCATTAGCAGACGGTGCATTAATTAATTCCTTAATTTGAGATCTGAGCCTGGTTTCAAGCTCTAACCAGTCCAAATAGCCCGATGCACCTGAATTAACATTTTCATCTGCAAAGCGTTTAACAGCATTTGCTGTTCGTACAGGCCAGGGCGAGACGCCCGCGTGGTTCAGATAATGGATATCAGCATCTATAGGGAATTCTGATCGAATAATAGATTCTAGTGACATATGCGCATTATGAATTAAAACGGAGAAACACCATAGTTAACACGGACGAGTGGAAAACACCTCTTGATATGTGCAGTTTACCTTTACGAGTTATCCCAAGTCACGCCACACAAATAATAATTGTTCAAAATGGTCTATTTACATTTTTCCCGTCCAGCCTTGAAAAACCATACGTAACAGAAGAGATGGATAAACTCATAATTCCAGCTAAATTTAGAAAACAATTGAAATAATAACTCTATCGGTATGGGATACATGAAGCATCAATTTGAAGATATGAACAAGATGCGCATAGATATGCTGAATTTCCCTTTGCAAGTATAGGAAGAATAAAAGCTCTCTGAACGGCCAAGTCTAAGCTACCATACCTCAGTCTGTCGAACGATGTGCTTTCTCGGCCTCGCGATACAGCTCTTCAGTCTTAAAGATCGAATCCCTGGTTAAGCTGGCGGCATCACGAGTTCGCGCTAGCTGTAACTGGAACACCATCTGCGCGCCCGTTCGAAACATCGTCTCTGCACTGATCAGGTAAAACTCCCACATGCGGCAAAACCGCTCATCATATATCTCGGCTATACGGTCACGATTCGCCTGGAAACGCTTATTCCACTCCACCAACGTATCGGCGTAATGCACCCGCAGCACTTCGAGATCACTGACCCACAGATGCTGGCGTTCGGTTGCTGCAAAAACTTCAGACAACGCCGGCGAATAGGCGCCGGGGAAAATATACTTGCGCAGCCATGGGCTCGCCACGGAAGGCGGGCTCATATGCCCGATGCTGTGCAGGACCGCCAATCCATCATCAGCCAAAAAGTCATAAACATGTTTAAAAAACTCGTCGTAACGTGTAACGCCAACATGCTCGAACATGCCGACCGAAACGATGCGGTCAAAGGGGCCTTGTACCTCACGATAATCACGCAGCTCAAATCTCACTCGATGTGACAGACCTAAAGCTTCCGCCCTCTCACAAGCCACTTTATGCTGCTCTTCAGATAACGTTACGCCGAGTACTTCCAGATCTTCATGATGAGCGAGATACAATGCCATGCCACCCCACCCACAACCAATATCCAGAATTCTTTGCCCAGGAGCGAGCTGCAACTTGGCGGCAATATGACGTTTCTTTTTTTCCTGCGCTTCTTCGAGTGTTTCATCGCCATTTTCAAAATATGCACAAGAGTACTGCATGTCCTCATCAAGAAACAACTCATATAATTCGCGGGACAGATCATAGTGATGCGCCACATTCTTTTGAGCTTTACCGATGGGGTTGTACTGCTGGAATGCCCGCACCATTCTGGAGATACGACGCAAGACATTCTGTAAAGGATATGAAGCCATACTGCCACGGTTTACAGAGAACACATTGAGAAAATCAGCGACAGTGCAATCTTCGAAGGTCAACGTGCCGTCCATGTAAGCTTCGCCGGCATATAATTCAAAATTTCTAAACAGCTTGATCGGTAAATTTTGATCGTGGATATGAATTGTGGCACTTGGCTCGGTGCGATTGCCGAATTCTACGATGCGCCCGTCAGGGCCAATCACGCGAAGCGTTCCTATTTGAAAGAAGTACGAAAACATATGGGACAACACTTTCATTCCGAATTGTTGTTTTTGCATTTTTATACCCCGAATGCGGCTAGCATTATCTCAATCGACCTTAGAATCCACGCACATCACGCTCACCAGCACGTGGACACGCTACTCATTATACGTAGTTTTCCCGGTTGCTCCACATCCTCGTCTCTTAATAGCATGGTCGGATGTCAACACGGAGGTGCACGGCTATTCAATAACCGTGGACTTTTTAGAAAAAGACTTTTATTCTTCTTATACTCATTTTTAAAATTAATTTTGAGTGAATAAGAGCACTCAAAACTTCTAAGAGATATCATTTCCGGGAAACGTGATCTCATACGTAGTCAGAATGAGTTCAGAGAAGATTTGAATTTTTGTTGTAATCGAAGAATTTACCAAGATTCAAAAAAGAATAGTTGAAGCAATACAACAAGTAGCCAAAGATAATAATTATGATGCCGTATTAAATAAGGGTGTTATAAATGCCAGCTCTAAAGCTGATATTAGCGGGTTGGTAATTGAATACCTTAAAAAGGTACTTAATGGCGCTTCTGAATAACTTAATAAATAGCGAGTAATGTTTTTATGCCAGCCAGCCTTGGAGAATTATCACAAATAAGCGGAGCAAGATTAG
>SMWN01000118.1 GCA_004356415.1 Gammaproteobacteria bacterium | reverse complement strand
TTCGATCTCATATTCAATTGCCTGTTCGATAAATTTAAAGGAGTTCAAATTTTTCAGTTCAGTTCGTGTACCCAGCTCATCTTGACCTTTGCGTCGCACAGACACATTGGCGTCACTTCGGAACGATCCTTCCTGCATATTGCCGTCACAGATCTTCAAATAGCGAACAATAGAATGAATCTTTTTCAGGTAGGCAATTGCCTCTTTGGCTGAACGCATATCTGGTTCAGAAACAATTTCTATTAAGGGCGTCCCCGCACGATTGAGATCCACGCCAGTATTATCAAAAAAGCCATCATGCACGGATTTCCCTGCATCCTCTTCCAGGTGAGCACGGGTGATACCAATCATTTTTTTACTGCCATCGGCTAATTGGATCTCAATGCTCCCCTTGCCGACAATGGGTAATTCAAACTGGCTGATTTGATATCCCTTTGGTAAATCGGGGTAGAAATAATTTTTGCGTGCAAAAACTGATTTATCAGCGATATGTGCATTTATCGCTGTCCCGAACTTGATAGCCATCTCTATGGCTTGTTGGTTGATGACTGGCAGAACACCCGGCAGGCCTAGATCTACGGCACAGGCCTGAACATTAGCTTCTGCACCGTAGGTCGTCGAGGCGCCTGAAAATATCTTACTTTTGGTTGTAAGTTGGGCATGTATCTCAAGCCCGATAACTGTTTCCCATTCCATGACTATTCAAACCCTTTTGGTGATTGTTGGTGCCAGTCGGTTGCTTGCTGGAATTGATGGGCAATATTCAGCAATCTGGATTCAGCGAAATAGTTACCGATGATTTGCATGCCTACCGGGAGTTCGTTGGCAAAACCGGCAGGAACTGAGATGGCAGGTAGACCAGCCAGGTTGACTGATACGGTAAAAATATCTGACAAGTACATGCTGATGGGATCATCAAGGAGTTCATACAACTTAAAAGCAGGGCGCGGTGCGGTTGGTCCGATAATCACGTCCACAGTTTCCATTTCCTCACGAAATTCATCACGAATCAATCGACGAATCTTCTGTGCCTTAAGATAATAAGCATCGTAATAACCAGCAGACAAGACATAAGTTCCCGTGATAATGCGCCGTTTTACTTCTTTGCCGAAACCTTCAGCGCGTGAACGTAGGTATAGATCAGTTAAATCTTCCGGGTCATCACAGCGATGTCCAAAACGGACCCCATCAAAACGTGCTAGGTTGGATGAACATTCCGCTGATGCAATCACGTAATATGCAGGTATAGATAGTTCTGAATTCGGTAATTCAATTTCTTTAGCATTTGCACCAAGGTTTTCTAACTCTTTAACACCCGCTTGGATAACGGATTCGATACTGGCATCGAGTTGGCCATCAAAATATTGTTTGGGTAAACCAATTGTCAGTCCATCAAGACTTTCATTGAGATTTTTTGTGTAATCTTCAACGGCTTCTTCTGCTGAAGTTGAGTCACGTTCATCAAAACCTGCCATTGTATTTAACATGATGGCGGCATCTTCAGCCGTTTGCGTTATCGGGCCTCCTTGGTCAAGACTGGAGGCATAGGCAATCATGCCGTAGCGCGAGACTCTGCCATAGGTGGGTTTCAGACCGGTGATCCCGCATAAAGATGCGGGTTGCCTGATAGAGCCGCCGGTATCCGTTCCTGTTGCAACAGGTGCAAGTTTGGCAGCTACAGCGGAGGCCGACCCCCCTGAAGAACCGCCAGGAACACGTTCAACATCCCAGGGGTTTTTGACCGCACCATAAAAACTGGTCTCACTCGAGGAACCCATGGCAAATTCGTCCATATTGGTTTTGCCCAATGTGACCATGCCTGCTTCATTTAAACGAGAAACGACAGTCGCATCGTACGGTGCAATAAAATTATCCAGCATTTTTGAACCACAGGTAGTCTTTGTTCCATTGGTGCAAAAAATATCTTTATGGGCTAAAGGAATTCCTGTGAGAGGGCCTGCGTTACCATCCCGTATTCTTTTATCTGCCGATTTGGCTTGTTCAATCGCTTTCTCCGGCATCAAACTGATATAGCAGTTTAATTTTGAATTGTATGAATCACATCGATCCAGATAGGACGACACGAGTTCTTCACTGCTAAATTCTTTGTTCTGTAATGCGTTTGCAAGTTCTTTGATTGTTTTTTTGTGCATGTAAATTAAGTATTCGTAAATTATATTTTTGATTACGTGTTAGCCTGAAAAATAGCCACGGAGCTCATTGGGGTGAAGCGGATTTAATGCCTCCCCTATTTATCTTGATGATTCGATCACCTTGGGGACGAGATAATGACCTTTATCCACAGCAGGTGCGATTTTCTGAAAATGTTCACGCTGGTCGGATTCGGTGACCTTGTCTTCCCTGAATCTGGCAGTGATTTCCAGCGGATGAGCGAGTGGTTCGATATTATTTGTATCGACCGTATTCATTTTTTCAACCAGATCCAGGATATTGGACACATCGTGAAGGTAGTTCGTGGTATCTTCTTCCGAAATAGAAATACGCGCTAACCAGGCGATTTTGTCGATATCAGATTTATCGAGAGACATTCAAGATCCAGCCATTATTTGTTGAAAACTAAGAATTTATCATATTCTACCACTTGCCCAAAGCGATACTCGTTGATACAGTTAGCCGATCAGGCAGGAAGTCTCTTCAGGAGCTCAAAATCACCCATGATCATTCAAAAACAGGTAATATGAACAAATTGGGTGACTCCGCACGAAGTGCGCCTTGGTTAGGTTGTTTCGGATGGAGAGTAACAGGTTTTCTTCACCAAGAGCGCATCATTTTTAATATAAGCACAAAGTAAATCAAAACAATCGATGTTTAATAAAATCAGAGGCATGTTTTCTAACGATCTTTCGATCGATTTGGGTACTGCCAACACACTTATTTATGTCCGTGGTAAGGGCATTGTCTTAAACGAACCTTCTGTCGTCGCTGTGCGAAATGATGGTGATACGATAAACGCCAAGTCGATAATGGCGGTGGGGGCTGAGGCAAAAAGAATGCTGGGCAGGACGCCCGGACATATCACCGCAATTCGGCCATTGAAGGATGGCGTGATCGCAGATTTTACTGTGACTGAAAAAATGCTTCAATATTTTATTAACCAGGCCCATGGCGATACCATGTTCAAGCCAAGCCCCAGGGTGCTGATTTGTGTGCCATGTGGTTCAACACAAGTAGAAAGACGTGCCATCCGTGAATCTGCCAGTGGTGCAGGGGCAAGAAAAGTCCACTTAATGCAAGAGCCAATGGCCGCAGCGATTGGTGCAGGGATGCCAGTGAGTGACGCCAAAGGTTCCATGGTACTCGATATAGGGGGGGGGACAACCGAAGTCGCGGTAATTTCCCTGAATGGAATTGTTTACGCGGATTCTGTGCGTATTGGCGGGGATAAATTTGATGAAGCGATCATTAATTATATTCGCCGAAATTATGGTAGCTTGATTGGCGATGCCACCGCAGAACGAATCAAAATCGAAATTGGTTGTGCCTATCCAGGGAACGAAGTGAAAGAAATGGAGGTTCGTGGTCGTAATCTTGCGGAAGGCATCCCCCGCAGTTTTACACTCAATAGCAACGAAATCCTTGAGGCTTTACAAGAACCATTATCCGGTATTGTAGGTACTGTTAAAAATGCGCTGGAAAAGACACCGCCGGAACTTGGCTCTGACGTCGCCGAGGTCGGTCTTGTGCTAACAGGGGGCGGTGCACTTCTGCGTGATATGGATCGACTGCTGATGGAAGAAACGGGCCTACCTGTAATCATTGCAGAAGATCCGTTGACCTGTGTTGCCAGAGGGGGTGGTCGTTACCTTGAAATGATCGAGGAGTACGGTGACGATATCCTGGCTGTTGAATAGCCCGATTTAATACAAAAAAAGGAGACAGACAATAAGTACGCTGTTTCTAAAGGGTCCATCCGCCAATGTGCGCATTGTTGCGTTCATTCTGGCCTCATTAATCATGATGACTGTTGATCATCGACAGGGTCATCTGGAGAGGGTGCGCTCGGTACTTACTGTATTTGTTTATCCATTGCAATACGTCGCCAATCTACCCGTTACAGTCATAAACTGGGTATCAGAGTCTTTGACTACGCGCGCTGGCCTGGTGAAAGAGAACACTCGATTGCGTGAGGAACAACTGATACTCAGTTCTAAGGTACAGAAATTTGAAATTCTTGAGGCGGAAAATGAACGTCTCAGGGAAATGCTAAAGTCTTCAGAGAAACTTGATGAGCGTGTATTAATTGCAGAATTACTGGCAGTTGATTTACAACCATTCAGACATCAGATCGTGATCAATAAAGGCCGGCGTGAAGGCGTTTACGAAGGGCAACCTATTGTTGATGCAAATGGTGTGATGGGGCAGGTGGTACATGTTGGTCCATTTTCCAGTACGGTACTTTTGTTGACTGATCCGATACATGCAATTCCCGTTCGAATCAATCGTAACGGATTAAGGTCAGTTGCTGTTGGTACTGGACAAAGTCATGTTTTACAGCTGGAACATTTACCCAATAACGTTGATATCAAAGAAGGAGATCTGGTTGTGTCGTCAGGCTTAGGAAGCAGGTTTCCTCCAGGCTACCCTGTGGGGGTTGTTTATAATATCAGTCGAGTTCCGGGGGAACCTTTTGCCAAGGTATCCATACTTCCCAGTGCGCAACTTGAAAAGAGTAGAGAGGTTCTGTTGGTCTGGCCAAAATCGAGCCCTGAGTTGCCATCAAATTTTGAATCGTCATTAGATGACCCAAATCTATTGGATGACCTGGATGTCTCAGCGAGGCAATGATGTTGAACAAAAATACGGGTGGATGGATCTTATTCATAAGCTTATTGATAGCCTTCCTGTTAACTGCTTTGCCGTTACCTCATTGGGCCGATGATTGGCGACCTGCCTGGGTCGCGATGGTACTGATATACTGGTGTATGGCGCTACCTGAAAGGATAGGTATTGGTATTGCGTGGTGTATGGGTCTATTGCTAGATGTGCAACAAGGCGCCTTACTTGGACAAAATGCTCTGGGTCTCGCATTGATTGCTTATTTTGTGATTCAGATTCACAAACGGTTTCGACTATTCCCACTGGTGCAACAGTCCTGTCTGGTTGGGTTCATCATCATATTTTATTTACTTATTTCCTCATGGGTTACAGGGATTATGGGAATACCCCCCAAGACATGGACCTATTGGATGCCTGCGATCAGCAGTATGGTTTTATGGCCATGGTTGTTTGTTATCCTCAGGGACATACGCCGTCAATATAACGTGACCTGATAGCCAATATCGGGCATGGGTTTAAATTTCACACTCAAAGATACCGAGGAAGAATCACGGCTCATCCGTCTTCGCGTCTATTCTGCAGTTGTAATTATTATTCTGTTAGTTATGGTGCTTGTTGCACGTTTGTTTTATCTACAAGTGATTCGACATGACCACTTTATTACTTTATCTCAGAGTAACAGGGTAAAGGTTTTACCTATTGCGCCGATCCGGGGTTTGATTTTCAGCCGGGACAATGTTCTGCTTGCAGATAACCAACCATCTTTTAGTCTTGAACTGATTCCGGAACAAATAGACAATCTGGATAAGACGATAGGTCAACTTTCCAGGCTCATTGATATCGATGAAGATAGTATTAGCCGCTTTAAAAAGCTACGTCGTGAGAAAAGACGTTTTGAAAGCATACCGCTTAAATTTAACCTGTCAGAGGGTGAAGTCGCGCGTTTCTCTGTCGAGCGACATAAGATCCCCGGCGCTAAGGTAATTGCCCGTCCATACCGTTACTACCCCGAGAAATCAGGTTTGGTGCATGCATTGGGATATGTTGCCCGAATTGATGAGAAAGATCTGCAAAATATTGATGAGTCAGATTATCTGGGGACGACCCATATTGGAAAACTTGGTGTTGAGAAAGCCTATGAAGATATATTGCATGGGCGTGTTGGTCATCAACAAGTCGAGGTAAATGCACAAGGTCGTATCATCCGGGTGCTTGAAAGAACACCACCAGAACCGGGACAAAATATTTATTTGACCCTCGACCTTTCACTTCAGACTGCTGCATCAAAAATAATGCAGGGAAAACGTGGGTCTATCGTTGCCATGGATCCAGATAATGGTGATATCCTGGCATTTGTCAGTTCACCTGCCTATGATCCCAATCCCTTCGTGAACGGTATTGATTCCAAATCATATAAAGTGCTACTCAGTTCCAGGGATACGCCACTCATCAACAGGGCACTGAATGGTAAATATCCACCGGGTTCAACTGTAAAACCTTTTTTAGGGATCGCCGCACTTATGTTTGGCGTCAGGAACACAGATGAAGCGATCTGGTGTAGAGGTTGGTATACATTGAGGGGGCATGATCATCGTTATCGTGACTGGAAAAAAGGGGGGCATGGGCATGTGGATTTAAATTATGCAATTATGCAGTCCTGTGATATTTATTTTTATACACTGGCACATGACCTTGGTATCACCAAACTGAATAGGGCGTTAACAAATTTTGGCTTTGGTGTTAAAACGGGTATTGACATTGGTGGAGAATCAGCTGCATTGGTTCCCTCTATCGACTGGAAACGTAGTGCATTGAATCAACCCTGGTACCCAGGCGAGACACTAATCGCCGGAATCGGCCAGGGTTATGTTCTGGCGACCCCGCTACAACTCGTCACAGCAACTGCTGCTTTGGCCAATCATGGGAAACGTGTTCTTCCGAGGTTGGTGTACAAAATTAGTGATCCGATTTCAGGAGAATCCACACTCCTTCCTGTTGCAACACCAACATATGTTGCTGGCTACAAACAGGAGCATTGGGATTTCGTGATACAGGCGATGCAAGATGTTGTTCACGGACCAAGGGGAACTGCCAGGCGCAGTGGTGCAAATGCTGCCTACAGGTTTGCTGGAAAGACAGGGACTTCCCAGCTCTTTGGTATCGGCCAGGATGTAAAATATGAAAAAGATAAAGTGCCGGAACATTTACGTGATCATGCATTATTTATCGCATTTGCTCCGCTCGAGGCACCTAAAATTGCACTTGCCATCATTGTAGAAAATGGCGGCAGCGGATCATCAACAGCTGCGCCAATTGCGAGAAAGCTGCTAGATCACTATTTGCTGGATGAATCAGGGAACCTTAAATGAAACCTTTTGAACAGCAATCGCTATCTCAACGTCTTCATCTAGATGTGCCACTATGCTTTGGGTTACTGGTGTTATGTGGTTTAGGCCTAATGGTACTCTATAGTGCTGGTGGTGAGGATCTCAGTATTATCATCAGGCAGGCGATGCGCATGGGGATGGCTTTCGTATGCATGTTTTTAATTGCGCAATTACCCCCAGCTGTCATAGAAAGATGGTCTCTATGGCTTTTTATCGCCGGCATTGCCATGCTGGTAATGGTGTTGTGGGTTGGGCATGTTGGTAAAGGGGCACAGCGTTGGTTGGATATGGGGTTTTTCAGATTTCAACCTTCCGAGCTAATGAAATTGTCTGTGCCTATGGTCGTTGCCTGGTACCTTGCTAACAAAACATTGCCGCCAAATCTCGGTAACATAATAATTGTCGGTTTGATGATAATTATTCCTGTCGCTTTGATTGCGAAGCAACCTGATCTGGGAACTTCATTACTGGTTGCAACTGCGGGTCTTTCTGTATTATTTATCGCCGGAATGCGTTGGAAACTTATTCTGATATTTGGTGCTCTCTGCAGTATGTGCGCGCCGATACTTTGGTATTTCATGCACGATTATCAGAAACGTCGTGTATTAACCTTGTTTAATCCGGAACAGGATCCACTAGGTGCTGGGTACCACATCATTCAATCCATGATTGCAATCGGGTCAGGTGGAATTTACGGTAAAGGCTGGTTAAATGGGACGCAATCTCATCTTGAATTTTTACCAGAGCGTTCAACTGATTTTATTTTTGCTGTTTATTGTGAAGAGTTTGGCCTGATGGGTGTACTACTTCTGTTGTGTATTTATCTATTCATTATTGCACGTGGTTTATATATAGCTGTTAATGCACAACAGACTTACGGAAAATTACTTGCCGCCGCACTAACACTGACATTTTTTGTCTATATCTTCGTCAATATGGGGATGGTGATAGGTCAGTTACCCGTAGTGGGTGTGCCTTTGCCTTTAGTCAGCCATGGTGGCACATCGATGGTCACATTGATACTGGCTTTCGGTATTCTGATGTCAATTCATACGCACCGAAGAATACTATCCAGCTAAATCAATCTGAAATATAAAATTAATATATATGTTTGTT